>NZ_JBSXNN010000077.1:0-42278 GCF_056857635.1 Vreelandella sp. L-15
CCAATGGGGGAAAGGGGGAGTTGTGCCTGAATGCCGGAAACTGGCTAAATAATCGCCAACTTCGACCATGACCACTCGGATCTGGCACTACCAGGCTTGGTCTGCGAAGGTTGTTGGAGCACTATGAGAAATCCGGGCTAGTGGCCGTACAAGGCCATGACAGGCTACGGCGCAATGCCTTGTGCACATCCTTTATATTGTTCGCCACCAATGGTGAACGTCACGCGAGCAGGATAGGGTTCGCCACTCATATCGTCGAAACAGGCACCTGACTCAATACGTACGCGGAAAAACTGCTCGGCGTTGGCATTCTCGATCACCACCCGGCCCGCGTCGTTATCCATCACGCTGACCATATAAGGCATGGTGGTGGTGTCGCTGCCGTAGTTGGTAGTCCAGGTCATTACTGGCGCATCGTTCGCCAGCTCGATCGTCCAACCCGGCTCGTTGCCGCGGGCTAATAACATCACGCCTGGGTGGCGTGATCGGGTCGCAACCTCCCGGTCAACCCCTTGCTGGCACTGCAATTGCCCACGGGGCGTTTCAATTTGCGCCTGATCGCCGCGGTTCCAGAAGCTGATATCGCCATTTTGATAGCGGGCACCGCTGGCCACCACGGCTTGAGGCAGTCGCCACGCGCCATGTAGCGACCACAGCCGTAACTCTTCACCATTGACGGCCGTGACTAAGTCTTGATTGGCTGGTTGGCAGTTCCAAGCTTGAAAGCGCTCAGCGCTACCGGGAAACAGCACCGAAGGCAACAGTGGTGCACTGCTCTGCACGGTGGTTTTTACCGGCTGCTCCGGGGCGGGCGCACTGGTCGCGCAGCCCGCTAGCAGTAAACCGGCAGCCACCGCCGTGGCGAATCGTAGTGACGTAACATTAGCACTCATCTGATTTTGCGCGGGATACCCGGTACTTCTAGTGCCGGGAGGGATAGCGCGTCGCCCGCAGGGCGACTGTGTTACGCCACCGCCCGTCCCGCTTCTCCTGTTAGGTTGCTGAAGAGTGTGACGTAATAGCCGTAGCCATCGCTCCGTTGGATAAGGGTGCAGTATTTGTGCGAGATGCCTTGCACTGCACCGTATTCGGCTTGGATGTTAAAACTGCCGGTTTTGCGTATCGCGACACGCCCTGTATGGGTGCCTGCTTTCTTGCCGGTGGGTACTATCGCACGCACCATGTCACCGGTTTGAAAGCCGTGCACCTGCTTTTGCCGCATCAAAAAGCCCCGTGGGAAGCCGTGTTTCGTTAAGCGCGTGCGCTGGTAGCTGCCGCGCCCCATCGCCTTGATCGTCAGTGTCGGCACTGTCCAGTCATACAGCTTACCAAAAGCTCCGACACACGCGGCGTCCAGGGCATGCGTCTTGGGGATGTTGAGGCGCTGCCGGTTGTATTTGGTGCGGCCACCGCTGCTCACGGCGACCGGTAAATCCGTGGTTTTGAGCGCGGAGAACAGCGCCCAGCGGGTCGCATTGACCGCACTGGCATCGCGCATCGGTTGCTTGAGCTGGCGCTGTACACGTTCCAGCTGTGCGTCAGCTGATAAGCCGTTAGCCTTGAGGCGCTTTTTCAGGCCTTTGTTGGTGGCGAAAAAATCGGTCAGTGTCTGGCTATCTTTCTCGGCATTACAGGGATGGCAGCTTAGGGTCAAATTGCTAACACGATTCGAGCCGCCGCGTGAACGCGGCACCACATGCTCGATCTCCAGCGGCGTATCGGCGGTGCCACAGTAGGCACACTCCCGCCCCCATTTTTCCAGTAGGTATTCGCGCACCTCGTAGCCCAGCAGGGTGCCTTGCTGGTACTCCACGCCGCTGATCTCGGGGTTTTCTAGCTTCTGCGTATCAAAGCGCACTAACTCCTGGCTGATGCCGGTGATGGGTGCCGACTTGGATAGCCGATTGACCCACGCCATCACCGTATCCACCCGATGCTGCAGCGACGGTGCCAGCCAGCCCTTAGGTTTGATGCGATTATTGAAGCGCGGGGCGCGGTAGCGCAGGTTGGCACTGCGGCGGCGACGCCGAAAGGCGGCGCGTTGCTGTAACGCCTTTTTGATCTGGTAGCCACGATGGATCAGTTCAAACAGGCACAGCACATGCCGCAGCTCACCCTCTGTTTCACGCATCAGCGCCAGCCCGGTCGTTTTGCTGCCAGGGTCGATGCCCAGGCGAAGCGGTTGCGCCTCGCCACCGACGCGATTCTTGAGCCGAATCGTGAACGGGTAGCGCTTATGCACCACGGCACGACCACGCGCCAGCAGCAACCGAGCGCGCTTTTCACTGCACGGCATCAGCGGTTGCTTCTTTTTGTCCAGTACGAAAACCGCCATGCGATCTTCTCCTTAAATAGCGCCCTTACGGGCCTTGTGTCGCAGGGCTTACGCCCCGTCTCCCCTCGGGAATGTCGATAACCGGCTCCTGCCTTGTGGCAGCGGTCAAGACCTTCGGCGTTTTACCCTGCGCCAGCATGATCTTGACCTTTCAGAGCCACGGACTGAGGAAGCATCCGTGGGTGAGTCTTGGCGACCTGTTATCAACGTAGCGGCTGTACCGCCCGCTTACCCTGGTCAACTAGGCTTGCTTTCACAAGCTCCCGCCTTCAGGCGGGGGTAGTTGACTGAATACGCTCCCTGTTAATCCCTCATCAGTAATACCCTTGCGCGCGACTTACTTTTGTTTGAAAGCGCTCAAGTCATGCGGGTCAAACGTGGTGACTTCTTTGGGTAGGCCCAACGCTTCACGCTTCACTTTAACCTGCATTTTTTCCGCTAAACGCTCGGCATCGTCGTCGGTGGTGCGTCCATTTAGCTCGGCAAGCTGGGCCATGCCCTGGTGGTAAAAGGTCAGGATATCCAGCGCTAGGCGATTATCCTCTTCCACCGCGCGGCGCAGCGGCTGTAGGTAGCTGCTAATACGCGACAGGTGATGCTTGAGCTGCCAAACATAGCGCACCTCAGCCATCCATGGGCGCTCTCTTAACGCAGCGAACATAGCGCTGGTGGCGAGCAGGCCCAACAATACGCCCAGAGCGTTCAGCCAGACGCTGCTGCCAAAGGTAGTGGTGAGGAGCATTGAAAATAGCAGGCCAAAAATAATCAGTTGCCCGGCCATCGCCACGCTGATAATGCGGGCTTTGCGCTGGTAAGACGCGGGGTCGTGCTGTTCAAGGGAAAAGGCCATGGCCAACCTCGTGATCAAAAGGAACTCTTATGATACGGGGCTGGCCGGGGCAGTCAACGCGCTAGGTCAGTCGTTCCGCGGCGGTTTTCAGCAAGCGCTCGGTGGTCTCCCAGCTGACGCAGGCATCAGTGACCGAGACGCCGTAGCGTAGCGCACTGGGCGTCAACGCTTGTTTGCCTTCGTACAAATGGCTCTCTAGCATCAGTGCCACCAAATTTGCGTCGCCCGCTTGACGCTGAGCCAATACATCCAGCATCACTTCGCTTTGGCGGCGGTGATCTTTGCGGGCATTGGCGTGGCTGCAGTCCACCATCAAACGCGGATTCTGGCCTGCTTCGCGCAGTGTATTAACTGCGCGGCGTACATGGTGGGCTTGGTAGTTGGGCTCGCCGTGGCCGCCGCGTAGCACCACGTGGGTGTGCGGGTTGCCTGCGGTCTCCTGCATAATAGGGCGGCCCTGGCGATCCATGGCAAAACGCTGATGGGAGTGGGCGGCAGCCTGCATAGCATCAATGGCCACCTGCACATCGCCGCTGGTGGCATTTTTGAAGCCTACGGCGGCGCTGAGGTCGCTGGCCAGCTCACGGTGCAACTGGGATTCCGTCGTGCGCGCCCCAATCGCTACCCAGCTCAGCAGGTCATCCAGGTACGGGGCTAACATGGGCTGTAACAGCTCGGTGGCCACCGGCAGGCCGCGAGAGGCGACGGCGTGCATAAGCTCACGGGAAAGGGCGATACCGCGCGGCATGTCGCCGCTGCCATCAAGATCAGGGTCGTAAGCCAGCCCCTTCCAACCGACCGTGGTGCGCGGCTTTTCAACGTACACTCGCATCACTGGCAAAATATGCTCGCTGACCTCATCGCTAAGCGCTGCTAGCCGATCCGCATACTCCAAGGCGGCATCCGGGTCGTGGATGGAGCACGGACCCACTACGACCAGCAGACGGTTATCTTGACCGTTAAGGATATGCTGTACCGCTTGGCGCTGCTGGTCGATTTGTGCACTCAGCGTGCTATTCACCACCACGCGCTGGCGCAGCTCAACGGGTAGCGGCAGCGCCATCGCAGACATAAGCGTGGAGGCCTGGGCAGTAGAGGAACAAGCGGTGTTGATTGGGGCATTCATAGGGTTAACTCTCCGAATTCGTATGACATAACGCGTGACATCGCATCATCAACTTGCCACCCAGGTGGGCACGATCGGAGGTGGCAGCTTGCACCGAACGCGCGTCGCTAAATCGCCAGCCATAGCCATAGCCGAGATAACGGATGGCGTTGGGGCTAGCGATTGAGTGGGCGCGATAAGACATGGTGCAGCTCCTTAATAATCTACCTATGAAAAAATGAGGGTTAATAAAACGAAAGAAGCCTCGGTGGGGTTACCCACCGAGGCTTCTTTGCATGCGGCAGGCAACCGGGGCGGTGTGCCTGTTGGCGCGACGCTAGGCGTCGGCCAGGGGCACACCGTGGCTAAACCAATACGCTGCATAGTTAAAGCTATAGGAAGTACCCACCTTCGCCCAGGCCTCAACCACCGTTTCCGGTTTGGTGTGAGTGCGCTGTAAAGGCTTGCCATGTGGCATGGTTGCTTCCTCAATATGACGTGTGTACTACATGACGTGTGTACTACGTAATGACCTAATTCTGCCTGCCTGCGCGCTAAATGGCAACAAGCAATTACCGCGAGCGTTCAATTTCCTAGCGACGAGTATTAGCTGCTAAACGCCTGAATCCAGCCAATAGTGGCAGGCAGTGCGCTCATACCTACCAATACCACGATACCCAGAATAATCGACAGAATGCCGGAATCGTCTTTAAAATTATCGTCGTGATGGGCCATGAAAGCCTCCTAGTGATCAGTAGTATCTACGGTGTATGCCGTACGCCAGAAAGTGACCCACTATTTTAGTGAGGGCGGGGTGCGTAGGCAAATACATCCGAGAACATACGTTCATTGCCCACGCCCAAACGCTCCAGCACGTCCACACAGGCATATACCATGCCCGGTGAGCCTGAGAGGTAAATATCGCAGTCGCTAGGCGTGACCGGTGCATTCGACAGCTCGCTTTCTAACACCAAATCAACGCGCCCCTGATGGTGGGCAATGCGCTCGCCCGACGCCAGCGGCTCGGTCAGCGGGAATTCAGTGACCGCATGAAACGCAACGTTTTCATACTGCTGCGCCCATTCGCAGGCAAGGTCTTCCGCATATAAATCGCGGTGCTCACGGTTCGCCCACCATAATGAAATGGGTCGTGTGGGCTGGTCACGAAGCGCAGCTTCGACGATGGCCTTCATTTGGGCAAAACCGGTCCCTGCGGCAATCAATAGCAGCGGGCGCTCACTTTGCGTATCCAGCACGCAATCGCCGCTGGGCAGACGCACCGTTAGCTGGTTGGCGACCTGCAACAGTTGGCGCAGCCGCTGGGAGTTATCACGCTCGGGCCAGTGCTGAATTTGCAGCTCCAGCGTGCCATCGCCACGGTCGGCGCTGGCAATCGAGAAAGGCACCCAAGTGGCCTCGTCTAGCATTAGCTCAAGATACTGACCAGGAGCGTGTTGCATTGCTTCAGCGCGACCGGCAAGCGTAACTTTAAATACGTCAGGATTAAGATCCTCGACGGCGGTGACTTGGCAGGTTAGCGTTTTACACGTTAACGTCCTAGCGCTCATGAAAGCCTCTTTATGGAAAATCGTTCGGCCCAGACGGCCGATTAACCGTGGCGCGGTGTGGGTAGCGGAATATCAATGCCCAGCTCATCCCAACGCTCGTCAACGCGGGCTTTCACCGTCTCATCCATCACGATGGGAGTGCCCCACTCCCGGGCGGTTTCGCCGGGCCACTTGTTCGTTGCATCCAGCCCCATCTTGGAGCCAAGTCCGGATACCGGTGAGGCGAAGTCGAGGTAGTCGATAGGCGTGTTTTCCACCATCACCGTGTCGCGGGCAGGATCCATGCGCGTGGTAATCGCCCACATCACGTCTTCCCAGTTACGCGCATCCACGTCATCATCCAGCACGATGACGAACTTGGTATACATAAACTGGCGCAGGAAGCTCCAAACCCCCATCATCACGCGCTTCGCGTGGCCGGGGTACTGCTTCTTCATCGTCACAACCGCCATACGATAGGAGCAGCCTTCTGGCGGTAGATAGAAGTCGACGATCTCGGGGAACTGCTTGCATAGAATGGGCACGAACACTTCGTTAAGCGCTACACCTAAAATGGCGGGCTCATCGGGTGGACGACCAGTATAGGTAGAGTGATAAATGGCATCGCGGCGCATGGTCATCCGCGTCACGGTAAACACAGGGAAATGATCCACTTCGTTATAGTAACCGGTATGGTCACCAAACGGCCCTTCCGGTGCCATATCGTCCGGATAAATAAAGCCTTCCAGAATAATTTCGCTGGAGGCGGGGACTTCCAGGTCTGCGTGACCGCACTTCACCAGCTCGGTACGCGAACCGCGCAGCAGGCCAGCAAAGGCGTATTCTGAGAGCGAATCGGGCACCGGCGTGACCGCGCCTAATATAGTCGCCGGGTCAGCGCCTAGCGCCACGGCGACAGGAAAGGGCTCACCGGGATGGGCTTTTTGAAACTCAAGAAAGTCCAGCGCCCCGCCACGGTGGGAGAGCCAGCGCATAATCAGGCGATTCTTGGCGATTTTCTGCTGGCGATAAATCCCCAGGTTCTGGCGCTTTTTATGCGGGCCTTTGGTGATGACCAGCGGCCAAGTGACAAGCGGTGCCGCATCGCCGGGCCAGCAGTGCTGAATCGGCAGGCGGCCGAGGTCCACTTCATCGCCTTCGTAAACGACTTCCTGCACAGGAGCTCGCTTAACGCTTTTAGGCCCCATACTGAGTACCTGCTTAAAGATCGGCAGCTTATCCCAGGCATCTTTCAGGCCTTTGGGCGGATCTGGCTCTTTCAAAAACGCCAGCAGCTTACCCACTTCACGCAGCGCCTCTACTGAATCCTGGCCCATACCCAGCGCTACCCGTTTCGGGGTGCCGAATAGGTTGCCCAGTAACGGCATATCGTGGCCCTTTACATTTTCAAACAGCAGTGCAGGGCCACCGGCTCGCAGCGTACGGTCACAGATTTCAGTAATTTCTAGGTAGGGATCAACTTCCGCTTTAACTCGCTTTAGCTCACCCTGGGCTTCAAGCGCCGCAATAAAATCGCGCAAGTCGTTATACTTCAAAGCACTCTCCTCAACCCGGCTGTCAGACGCTGCTCTTGCAAACGCATGGCAGTAGATGCAGCGCCTTAACGACGCTTCATCGCTTCAAAGAATTCCAGATTGGTCTTGGTATCTTTCAGACGATCAATCAGGAACTCGGTCGCTGCGGTATCTTCCATCGGGTTAAGCAGCTTGCGTAGAATCCACATGCGCTGCATTTCGTCTTCCGACGCCAGCAGGTCTTCGCGACGCGTGCCGCTGCGACGAATGTTGATGGCCGGGAAGACGCGCTTTTCGGCCAGCTTGCGGTCCAGGTGGGCTTCCATGTTGCCGGTACCCTTGAACTCTTCGAAGATGACTTCGTCCATCTTGGAGCCGGTGTCGACCAGCGCCGTGGCGATGATCGTCAGGCTGCCGCCCTCTTCGATATTACGCGCGGCACCAAAGAAGCGTTTCGGCTTCTCAAGCGCGTGGGCATCCACACCACCAGTAAGCACCTTGCCAGAGCTAGGCACCACGGTGTTGTAGGCCCGCGCCAGACGGGTGATGGAGTCGAGCAGAATCACCACGTCTTTTTTGTGCTCAACCAAGCGCTTGGCTTTCTCGATGACCATTTCGGCCACCTGAACGTGGCGGGCGGGCGGCTCGTCGAAGGTAGAGGCGACCACTTCACCGCGTACGGTGCGGGACATCTCGGTGACTTCCTCCGGGCGCTCATCGATCAGCAGTACGATCAGATGACACTCGGGGTTGTTCCGCGTGATCGACGTCGCGATGTTCTGCAGCATCAGCGTCTTACCCGCTTTCGGCGGAGACACCAGCAGTCCACGCTGGCCTTTACCGATCGGTGAAGTCAGATCAATGATCCGAGCAGTGAGGTCTTCAGTAGACCCGTTGCCGATCTCCATGCGCAGACGCTCGGTGGGAAACAGCGGCGTCAGGTTCTCGAAGAGAATCTTATGCTTGGCGTTTTCCGGGCGGTCAAAGTTGATCTGGCTAACTTTGAGCAGGGCAAAGTAGCGCTCGCCCTCTTTGGGCGGGCGGATTTTGCCGGAAATGGAGTCGCCTTTGCGCAGATTGAAACGACGAATCTGTGAGGGCGATACGTAGATATCGTCCGGCCCAGCGAGGTACGAGCTGTCGGCGCTACGCAGGAAGCCGAAGCCATCCTGAAGAATTTCCAGCACACCGTCGCCATAGATATCCTCGCCGCTTTTGGCGTGTTTCTTGAGGATGGCGAAAATGATGTCCTGCTTGCGCGAACGGGCTAAGTTGTCGATACCCATTTCGCGGGCGATATCGAGCAGCTCGGGAACGGTTTTTTGCTTGAGTTCAGTGAGATTCATCGGTGTGTTAGAAAATTGCTCATGAAAGCTAGGCGCTAGGCGCCGGGAATAAGACAGGAGGCTTGGCCTAAATATAGGGCTAAGCGCCGAGTGATGCGTTCAGAACCCCATCTAGGCACACGCTCGAGTGGTGAAAGCTGGGCAGTCGCTGTAACAATGCCTAAAGCATAACAATGACATCAATGACTGCTTGGCGTGAGGGTGCAAACAAACTAGTTAATCTGATTGGCACAGAAAAATGCTGTTTCAGCGGGTTATCTGACGACTTGGACATCTGGCTGATGCCATCTGGATACGTACTGCTCGGGGTGCCCGAGTCAGTGCGCTTGTTAGACGAACAAGCCAACTCGGATCAAGCCAGTAGCTCGATGGTAGTCAAGGCCCGCGACAAACGCAAGCCTTTGGCAATTGACAATAGTTAGAGGTCACCGCAACCTTGGCATAGCCAATTTGAAGGATAGCTCATGCCCAAGGACATTTCGCTCCCCATCGCCGCACCCAATGCCGAATTTGAGAGCGGTGAACCGCAGCGCCTAGCCGCCATTGACCTTGGCTCCAATAGCTTTCACCTACTGGTTGCTAACTACCAAAATGAACGTTTACAAGTAGTGGCACGACTAGGTGAAAAGGTCCAACTGGCGGCAGGACTTGACGAGAACGGTTACCTCAGTGAAGCCGCTATGCAGCGCGCCCTGGATTGCCTAGGCCGTTTTGCGCCGTTTTTAACCGATATCGAAGGCCCTAACCTTCGTATTGTGGGCACCAATGCTCTGCGTGACGCCCACAACAGCCAAACCTTTATCGAGCGCGCCGAAGCCCAGCTTGGCCACGCCATCGAGATTATTGCCGGGCGCGAAGAAGCCCGCCTAATTTATTTGGGTGCCGCCCACGCCCTGGCCGAAAGCGGCCGCCGCTTGATTGTCGATATTGGCGGCGGCTCTACCGAGTTTATTATCGGTGAAGCCTTTGAGCCCAAAGCGCTGGAAAGCCTGCGCATGGGTTGTGTCACGTTTACCAGACGCTTTTTTGCCGATGGCGAACTTACCGAAAAGCGCATGCGCCGCGCCGAGCTGGCAGCGCTTTCAGAGCTGGCCAACATCCAGCGCCCTTACCAGCGCTTAGGATGGGATGATCCGGTAGGCTCCAGCGGCACGATTAAGGCTGCTGCCAGCGTGCTGCACGCTTACGGCGACACGCCTCAAGAGGGGGTGATTACCCGCAGCGGCTTGAAAAAACTGCGCGAGCGCCTGTTGAAATGCAAACATCTGGAAAAGGTCGAGCTGGACGGCCTCAAACCCGATAGGGCTCGGGTATTTCCGGCGGGCATTGCCATTTTGAGCGCCATTTTTGAAGCCTTCGACCTTCACCAAATGCGCTTTGCCGACGGCGCACTGCGTGAAGGCGTGCTCTATGACATGGCGGGGCGCAACAGCGCCGAAGATACCCGCTCCAAAACCCTCGACATGCTCAAGCGAGTGTATGACGTAGATACCCGGCAAGCAGAAAATGTGGCGGAAACCGCCAAGCACTTGTTTGCCGTAGCGAAGCAGCCGTGGGGCTTAACCGCCGAACAGGGCCACTATTTGAGCTGGGCAAGCCATGTGCATGAAATTGGGCTAGCCATCTCCCATAGCCAGTTCCACCGCCACGGCGCGTATCTATTAGAGCATTCGGACCTAGCCGGGTTTTCTCGCCCCGAGCAGCGCTTGTTGGCGTTTTTAGTGCGTGCTCACCGGCGTAAATTCCCGCTTAAGGAGTGGCAAGCGCTGCCTGCCTCACAGCAGCCAAGCGCGGCTAAGCTTGCCCGCTTGCTACGCCTCGCCGTGCTGATTAATCATTCGCGGCCTGAAGGCGCACCCATACCGCCCCAAATTGCTGCTGACAGCAATGGCGACGCGCTCACCATTACGCTGCCCCCCAGCGATGAACCCACGCTGCTCAGCACCGATTTAGAGCAGGAACAGACGTTCATGGCCAACGCCGGGTTTTCGTTCAACCTGCATACGCCCTCCTAACCCTCGCGATGAAACGTCGCCCCTTCCGCCTGCCACAGAACGTAGGCAGGCGGTTGGAGCACGCCCAGACAGCGCTCTCCGGCCATCACAACAATCAGCCGCTCCCGCTCCCAGGGCGGAAGCGCCCGTTCTTGCAGCAAGCGTTTGAGGTCGCGTCGGCCACGCCCAGGCAATACGAGCACTTCCCCGCCCTGCCGCCAGCGCAGCATGAACGATTCTGCTAAGTAGGCATCGCATTCCAGACGAAGCTGTAGCGGCCCAAGAGGAGTACTCACCCCTGGCTCTCCGCTCCAAGGCGCTTGCCAATCCGGCAACGCAGCCAACGGCGTCATAAGATAAAGCCTGCGCCGCCACACCCGGGCCTGGGCTCCGGGCCACTCTACTAGCACCTGGGCATCCTGGGCGGCGGTAAGCTGGCCGAGCAGGATGGCCAGACGCGCCTGTGGAGGCGTGGGCAGCCTTAGCTGCTGACACAGCGTACGAACGAGCAGCCGCTGACGGGGTAACGGCAATGCGGCCAATGCTGACGCATCGAGACAGCCCGTTCCCAACGTAAGCACGGCCAACTCCTCGGCGGCGTAGCTGGCAAGGAGCGTGTCGGCCTCACCGGCCAAGCCAGCGCTCTTGGCCAACGAACGTACCGCACCAGGCCAGCGCTGAGTCAGCATTGGCAGCACTTCGTGGCGCAAACGGTTGCGATCAAATTCAATATCGCGATTGGTGGGGTCTTCACACCAAGTCAGTGCCATAGCGTGGGCCGTATCAGCCAGAGTTTGGCGGCTGATGCTGAGCCAAGGGCGCACAAGCGTAATGCCTTGCCACTCCCGTTGATATGGCATGCCCGCCAACCCACGAATACCGCTCCCCCGCAGCGCTGCCAGCAAGAGGGTTTCCGCTTGATCATCCTGATGCTGACCAAGCCATAGCGCGTCACCCGGCTTCACATGCTGCGCAAAGGCCGCGTAGCGAGCGCGCCTAGCAGCACCCTCTACCCCTTCGCCTCGCGATTCAATCGCCACACGCTCAACCGTTAGCGGCACGCCAAGGCGCTGACACAGCTGTTGGCAGTGGGTTTCAAAGTCGGCCGCCGCCGCCTGTAGGCCGTGATTAACATGTAGGGCGCGTAGCACTTGGCCGCTGTCTTGGCAGGCCTCCGCGGCTAGCATCAGCAGCAGCGACGAGTCCAAGCCACCGGAGAGCGCGACCCAAACGCAACGCCCCGGCGGGGTTTCCGCCAGGGCGTCGTGAAGCAAGCGTAAAAGCCGTTTAGGCGGCTGGGGCGCCATAGCTCATCAGGCGCTCATAGCGGCGCTCAAGCAGGGCATCAATATCCAGCGCTTGCAGGCGCTCAAGGCTGGCAGAGAGCGCGTCTTTAACCCGCGCTGCGGTGTCTATCGGGTGACGATGGGCGCCGCCCAACGGCTCTTTGATCAGCGAATCTACAAATCCCAGCTCTTTTAAGCGCTCGGCGGTGATTCCCATGGCCTGGGCCGCATCGGGGGCTTTTTCGGCGCTCTTCCACAGAATGGAGGCGCAGCCTTCTGGGGAGATGACCGAGTAGGTAGAGTACTGCAGCATGTGCAGCTCATCGCACACGCCAATCGCCAGGGCTCCGCCGGAGCCGCCTTCGCCCACCACGGTGGAAATAATCGGCGTCTTCAGGCGCGACATCACCGCCAGGTTATAGGCAATCGCTTCCGACTGACCACGCTCTTCCGCGTCGATACCGGGATACGCGCCGGGCGTATCGATAAACGTCAGAATGGGCATTTTAAAGCGCTCAGCCATTTCCATTAAGCGGCACGCTTTGCGGTAGCCTTCCGGGCGCGGCATACCAAAGTTACGGCGCACCTTCTCTTTAACATCACGGCCTTTTTGATGGCCAATGACCATCACCGACGCATCGTTTAAGCGGGCAATGCCGCCGACGAGGGCAGCGTCATCCGCAAATTTTCGGTCACCGTGCAGCTCATCGAAATCGGTAAAAATATGTTCTAAATAATCCAGCGTATAGGGGCGCTGGGGGTGCCGCGATAGCTGGGAAACCTGCCAAGGGGTCAAATCTTTGAAGATTGATTCCGTTAACTTGCGGCTCTTCTCCTCCAGCCGTGAAATCTCATCTGAGAGGTTCACCTGGCTGTCGGAGCTCACCAAACGCAGCTCCTCAATTTTTGCCTGGAGTTCGGCAACGGGCTGTTCAAAATCGAGATAGTTAGGATTCATCGGCTCTGCCTGTAAGCTGCCTATAAAAAAATAAGCCTTGTCGAAACGAGCATATTGGGCGCCATTATCGCACCCTGACCCTGCCACGCAAGGCAATGCCCGCTCAATTCCGTACGAGCGCCCTGGGGCGCTCGTACGCTAGGTGATTAACGGTAGCGTAACTGGACGCCTACCTGCCCTTGCACATCGCGCAGCGCAAGCAGCAGATCATCGCTCGGTGCAACCTTCCACTCCTCGGCCAGCTCCAGCCAAGCGGTCGCGTCTGGATGGCGATATTGAAGTCGCACGGGTAGGCCGGTGTTATCCCGGTAGGGTGTCAAGCTATCCCGCAAGCTTTCGACCAGCCGGCCGTTAATCTGCCCGGCGTCCAATGCCAGCTCAACGGCTTGGCCGTAGCGCACGCGGGCCGTGACCATCGGCGTCACATCTTTGCCGCGCAGCCGTAGGCCACCGGAAAAGTCGTCGCTGGAGACTTCGCCCTCCACGATAATGACTTGGTCTGACTCAATTTGGCCACGTAGCTGCTCAAAGAGTTCACCAAACAGCGATGCCTCAATGCGCCCAGTGCGATCATCCAGGGTGATAAACGCCATGGTGTCGCCCCGCTTGGACTTCATGGTACGCATGGCGACCACTAAGCCTGCCACCCGCTGCGGCTCCCGAGAGGGCTTTAAGTCACTAATACGCGTGGAGACAAAGCGCTTGAGTTCGCGCTCATATTCATCAATGGGGTGCCCGGTCAAGTAGAGCCCCAGAGTGTCTTTTTCACCAGAGAGCCGCTCGCGATCCGTCCATTCGCGCACATGACGATACTCGGCGTAAACATCGCTGGCCTCTTCTTCGGCGACGAAGGCATCACCAAACATGTCCATCATGCCCAGGTTCTGGTTGGCGTGATTTTGTGCAGCGGCCTTCAGCGCATCTTCCATCGCCGCGAACAGCACCGCCCGATTGGGCCCCAGGTTATCCAACGCGCCAGAGCGTATCAGCGCTTCCAGGGTACGTTTGTTCATCCGTTTCGGATCGATGCGGCGGCAGAAGTCGAACAGATCGTTGAACGGCCCGTCCGCGTTTCGCGCTTCCACAATCGCGCCAATCGGGCCTTCCCCGACGCCACGTATCGCGCCCAAGCCGTACACCACCCGCCCTTCGGTATCCACGGTGAACTTGTAGCCACCGACGTTGACATCCGGTGGCGTCACCGTCAGCTTCAAGTGACGACACTCTTCGATCAGCGGCACCACCTTGTCCAGGTTGTCCATCTCGGTGGACATCACCGCCGCCATGAACGGGCCTGGGTAGTGGGCCTTCAGCCATGCGGTTTGGTAAGACACCAGCGCGTAGGCCGCCGAGTGCGACTTGTTGAAACCGTAACCGGCAAACTTCTCCACCAGGTCGAAGATGTTGCCCGCTAAGTCTTTGTCGATGCCGTTGGCGGCACAGCCTTCCATGAAACCGGAGCGCTGCTTGGCCATCTCTTCGGGCTTTTTCTTGCCCATGGCACGGCGCAGCATGTCGGCCTGTCCTAGGGTGTACCCCGCCATCACCTGGGCGATCTGCATGACCTGCTCTTGGTAGAGAATGATGCCGTAGGTGGGCGTCAGCACCGGTTTTAACAGGTCGTGCTGGTAATCCGGGTGTGGATAAGAGACTTCTGCCCGGCCATGCTTACGGTTGATAAAGTCATCCACCATGCCCGACTGCAGCGGGCCGGGGCGGAACAGTGCTACCAAGGCGATCATATCGTCCAGGGAGTCGGGCAGCAGGCGCTTGATTAGCTCCTTCATGCCGCGGGATTCGAGCTGGAACACCGCCGTGGTTTCTGCCCGCTTGAGCATCTCGAAGGTTTTGCCGTCGTCCAGGGGAATGGCGTCGATATTGAGCGGTCCCTGGCCTGCTGCGTCACGCACCTTATCCACCATCTCAAGTGCCCAATCGATGATGGTTAGGGTACGCAAGCCCAGGAAGTCGAATTTGACCAGCCCGGCGTCTTCGATATCGTTCTTATCGAACTGCACCACCAAGCCCGAGCCATCTTCGTCGCATAGCAGCGGTGAAAAGTCGGTGAGTTTGGTGGGAGCGATCACCACCCCCCCTGCGTGTTTACCGGTACCCCGCGTGGTGCCCTCGAGTTTCAGGGCCATTTCCCAGATCTCTTCGGCCTCTTCGTCGTTCTCGATGAACTCTTTGAGCGCGGGCTCCTGCTCGATGGCCTTGGCCAGCGTCATGCCCACTTCGAACGGGATCAGCTTGGAGAGCTTGTCACCCAGCGAGTAGGGCTTGCCCTGGGCACGGGCCACGTCGCGCACCACCGCCTTGGCGGCCATGGTGCCGAAGGTGACGATCTGGGACACCGCGTTACGACCGTAGCGGTCGGCTACGTACTCGATGACCTTGTCACGCTTCTCCATGCAGAAATCGACGTCAAAGTCGGGCATCGAGACACGCTCAGGGTTAAGAAAGCGCTCGAACAGCAGATCGTAGCCGATGGGGTCGAGGTCGGTGATCTTCTGCGCGTAGGCCACTAGTGAACCGGCACCGGAGCCACGCCCCGGCCCCACCGGCACGTTGTTATCCTTAGCCCACTGGATAAAGTCCATCACGATCAGGAAGTAGCCGGGGAAGCCCATCTGAATGATGACGTTGAGCTCAAACTCCAGCCGGTCGCGGTAGCGCTGATCAATCTCGCGGAACGCCTCGCTATCGCGCGGATACTGCTCGGCGGGGAACAGAAAATCGAGCCGCTCCGTTAGGCCATCGTGGGAGACCTTGCGGAAGAATTCATCCTGGGTCATGCCCTCGGGGATGCCGAACTCCGGCAGGAATATCTCTCCCAGGCGCACATCGACGCTGCAGCGCTCGGCGATCATCACGCTGTTTTCCAGCGCCTCGGGGATATCGGCAAACAGCGCCGCCATCTCGTCGGGGCTTTTGAGGTACTGCTCTTCGGTATAGCGGCGTTCGCGGCGCGGGTCGTCCAGGGCTTTACCCTCACCAATGGCGACGCGGGTTTCGTGGGCCCAGAAGTCTTCCCGTTCCAGAAAGCGCACATCGTTGGTGGCGACAACCGGCGTGCCGGTCTCGATCGCCAACTGAACGCTAGCGTGTACGCAGGCCTCTTCCAGAGGGCGGCCGGTGCGGATGAGCTCCAGGTAGAAGCGGTCGGGAAACGCCTGCTGCCACTCTTCCAGCAGCTGGCGCGCTTCCCGCTCGTGCTCGGAGAGCAAGTGGCGGCCAATCTCGCCTTCGCGCCCGCCCGACAGGGCAATCAGACCTTCGCTCTGCGCCAATACCCACTGCTTATCAAGAATCGCCCGCCCCTGGCGCTGCCCATCGGTCCAGCCTTTGGAGATCAGCTCGGTGAGATTGCGGTAACCCACATCGTTCATCGCCAGCAGCGTAATGCGGTACGGGTGGGCTTCGTCGTGGGGGTTCGCCAGCCAGAGATCGCTGCCGATGATCGGCTTCAACCCGGCGCCCTGGGCGGCTTTGTAGAATTTGACCAAACCAAACAGGTTGGCTTCGTCGGTGAGCGCCAGCGCCGGCATCCCGCGCTCAGCGGTCGTGCTGACCAGTGACTTGAGTTTGACCAAGCCATCGACCAGAGAGTATTCACTGTGCAAACGAAGATGAACGAACGGAACCGTCATGGGACTCTCAGCATAAAACGCTAAATAAAATAAATAGAACGGCTACAGCAGCGCTAACTGGCGCTGTACCGGCGCGAAGCTTTTGCGGTGCTCTGCCAGCGGCCCGTGGGCTTCCAGCGCTGCCAGGTGCTCTTTGGTGGGGTAGCCCTTGTGCCGCGCAAACCCGTATTCAGGATAGCGCAGATCCAGCTCGGCCATTTGCGCATCCCGCGCTACTTTGGCCAAAATAGACGCAGCGGCAATGGCCGGATGGCGGGCATCGCCCTTCACTACGGCCTGACCCGGCAGCGCGTGCCCCGGCAGCCGGTTACCATCCACCAGCAGATACTCCGCCTGGGGAGCTAACGCATCCACTGCACGACGCATGGCCAGATGCGTCGCGTGATAGATATTGAGCGAGTCGACCTCTTCAGCGCTCGCCTCTGCCACTGCAAACGACAGCGCACGCTCGCGAATGAGCACATCCAACGACTCACGCCTGCGGGCAGTGAGCTTCTTGGAGTCGGTTAAGCCGTCGATAGGTGCCTTGGGGTCCAGAATCACGGCGGCGGCTACTACGCTCCCCACCAGCGGCCCGCGGCCGACCTCATCGACCCCGGCCAAGAAGTCACCGGTATACTCCACGACTAGCGGTGGAAAGTCCGCTGGTTTAACCGCCATCAGGTTTAGCCTCCAGCAGCTCGCCTGCTACCAGGGCGGTAATGGCCTGCGCGGCACGCTCGCTGGCATTACGCTGCAGCGTTGCATGCATTGCGGCAAAGCGCGCCTCCAGGCCGTGACGCATCTCGGCATCGCTAAGTAGCTGGCCTATTTGCTCGGCAATCGCCTCCGGCGTGGCCGCGTGCTGAATCAGCTCAGGCACCACGCTCTCCTGGGCAATCAAATTGGGTAGTGAGATCCACTGGGTTTTCACCAGCCGTTTGGCGAGCCAATGGGTCGCGGGCGCCATTTTGTACGCCACCAGCATGGCGCGATGGCAGAGCATGGCCTCTAGCGCTGCCGTACCGGAGGTCAGCAGTACCGCATCGCTGGCGACCATCGCCTCGCGGGCTTGGCCCTCCAGCAGCGTGACCCGCTGGGCCAACGTGGGATAGCCTGCCAGCAGCTCGCGCAGCTCTTGATGGCGCTGAGCGGTTGCCGCGGGTACCACCACCTGTAAGCCCACGTGGCGCTGGCACAGCAGCGTGACTGCGTCCAAAAAAGTGGTGCCCATAAAGCGAATTTCGTTACCCCGGGAACCGGGTAGCAGCGCTAGTACCGGCGCGTTTGAGGCTAAGCCCAGCTCACGGCGAGCCGCGTTACGATCATTCTCCAGCGGCAGTTCGTCGGCCAACGGATGACCAACGAAAGCTACGGGAACGTGGTGGCGATGGTAGAAATCCGCCTCGAAAGGCAGCAGCGTGAGCATGGCATCCACGGCGTTGGCGATCTTCTTCACCCGCCCCTGCCGCCACGCCCATACCGAGGGGCTCACGTAGTGGGCCGTCGTGACGCCAGCGGCACGCAGCTGCTTCTCCAGCCCAATGTTGAAGTCCGGGGCATCGATACCGATCATGACGTCCGGCTGCCAAGCCAGCGCCTCTTCACGCAGGGTGCGGCGTACGCGGATCAGTTCAGGCAGGTGCTTAAGCACCTCGACCAACCCCATCACTGAGAGGGTTTCGAGAGGAAAGCGGCTCTTCAAGCCTTGGGCCTCCATACGAGGGCCGCCCATACCGCGAAACTCCACCTGGGGATGCCGGGCGCGCAGCGCCTGCATCAGTCCCGCACCGAGGATATCGCCGGAGAGTTCGCCTGCCACAAGGTATACGCGCTGCAGTGTCATAGTGACGGGAGAGCCGGTTAGATGAGTATTAGCGAACGATACCGCGTGTTGAACGCTCGATGGAGTCAGCGAACAGGGCCACTTCAGGCAAATCAAAGCGATTACGCATTTCGCTCACTGCCTGCTCGACGGTTAAGCCTTGACGATAAACCAGCTTGTAGGCTGTGCTGAGTGCAGCAATCGCTTCGCGGCTAAACCCTCGGCGCTTCAACCCCACGAGGTTCAGTCCGCGCGCTTCTGCCGGGTTGCCGTTAATCATCACATAGGCAGGAGTGTCTTTAGTGATAATCGAACCGCCGCCCGCCATGGCGTGATCGCCAAAGTGACAGAACTGATGCACTGCCGCCAGGCCGCCCAAAATAGCGTGATCACCGAGGGTGACATGGCCTGCCAGCGTGACTTGGTTCGCTAAAATGCAGTCATTGCCAATCACACAGTCATGCCCTACATGCACGTAGGCCATAAACAGATTACGTGAACCGATGGTGGTTTCGCTGCGATCCTGAACAGTGCCGCGATGGAGGGTCACCCCTTCACGAATGACGTTATCGTCACCCATCACCAGCCGCGTTGGCTCGCCCGCGTACTTTTTGTCCTGGCAATCTTCGCCCACCGAGGCAAACTGAAAAATACGCGTGCGCTCGCCTAGCACCGTGGGGCCTTTCACCACCACATGGGGGCCAATGACCGAGCCTGCGCCAATCGTGACGTCAGGCCCAATCACGCTGAACGGGCCAACCTCAACGTCATCAGCAAGCCGTGCCGCTGGGTCGACCAATGCAGTAGGATGTATCAAGCCACCTTCCTCTCGGCACAAATGATTTCCGCTTCGCAGGCCAGCTCGCCGTCTACCGTGGCACGGCAGGCAAACTTCCAAATACCGCGTTTACCGCGAATCACATTCGCTTCAAGCGTTAATTGATCGCCAGGCATGACCGGGCGCTTAAAACGCACGTTGTCGCTGCCAACGAGATAATACACATAGCCATCAGCGGGCAACTTATTGACCGTTTTAAAGCCTAGAATACCGCATACCTGAGCCAGCGCTTCAACAACCAGTACCCCGGGCATAATCGGGTGATGAGGAAAGTGGCCATTGAAAAACGGCTCGTTGATGCTAACGTTTTTATACGCAACGATGGTTTCGCCCACGGTTAACTGCGTGACTCGATCCACCAGCAAGAACGGATAGCGGTGGGGCAAGTATTCGCGAATTTCGTTGATATCCATAACCATCGTAACGACCTCTAAAATGACAAAAGGCCTGAGCAGTATCAGGCGCGCACCAGTAATCCTACTGGTAAAAGGCAGTGGATTATAACCTGCTGCTATTAAGCCTCAAGCTACTCCCTCAGGAAACCCTTCTTTCTTCACGATTCTCGCTGGCTTTTTTCCACCCGCGCCAAGCGCTTGGCAATATCGTCGAGCTGCTTGAAGCGCACAGCATTTTTACGCCATTGGGTGTTGCTCATGGCCCCGGTCCCCGAAGAATAAACCCCCGGCTCATGAATTGAGTTGGTCACTAGGCTCATGCCGGTGACCTGAACGCCATCACAAATGGTGAGATGACCAGATAGGCCCACACCACCGCCCAACATGCAGTGTTTGCCCACTTTGGTGGAGCCTGCAATCCCTACACAGCCTGCTAACGCGCTGTGGTCCCCAATGGTAACGTTGTGGGCAATCTGCACTTGGCTGTCGATTTTGACATCGTTGCCAATGACGGTGTCACCTAACGCACCTCGGTCAATACTGGAGCAGCTGCCCACTTCAACATCATCACCTAGCACCACGCCGCCAAGCTGAGCAATTTTGTGCCAGCCCGCACCATCATGGGCAAACCCAAAGCCATCACCACCAATCACACAGCCGCTGTGTAAAATCACTCGCTTGCCCACGACCACACCGTGGCAAACGGTGACATTGGCATGCAGCCGCGTGTCGTCACCGATGACACAGTCAGCGCCAATCACGCTACCCGCGCCAACCACTACACGGTCGCCCAGGACAACGCCTGACTCAATCACCGCATTGGCTTGGACGCAAACCTCGGCCCCAAGCGTCACGCCCTCTGCGACTACTGCAGAGGGATGAATACCCGGCACATCCCGCGCTGGCAGCGGATCAAATAGCTGGGAGAGCTTGGCGTAGCCCAAGTAGGGGTTATCCATCTCTAGGCGCGGCACAGGGCAGTTCTTGCCGTGCTCCGGGTGCAGCAGTACCCCTGCCGCTTTGGTGGTAGCGAGATCTTTTAAGTACGCACGGTTGGCTAAAAATGCGACTTGGTCTGGCGCTGCTTCCTTGAGCGTTGCCAAACCACGAATTGGCTGGTCGGCGTCGCCCTCGAAATCAACGTCCAGGTGACGTGCGATATCCGCAAGGGTGAGGTGATGAGAAGCGTGCGTCATGAGAGCCCAAGGAAGCAGTGGTGCGGCTAAGCCGCACCAGTAATCATTAAATTAGTTCAGCGAATCAAAAATCTGAGTGACTTCGTTCGTCACGTTGGGCAGGTCCGTCGAGGAGTGCAGCACGCCCTGAGGCTCAACCAACACGTCGATATTATGACGTTCTAACACCTGCTCTACCGCCTGTTCCAGCTTAGCTTCTGCCCCCTGCAGGAACTGCTGCTCGGAAGCCTGCTGGGCCTGCAGCACTTCACGGCGCAGCTGCTCAAAGCGGCCGCCTTTCTGCTGCAGCTCGGCAATCAGCGATTCACGTTCGGACTGGGACATAGTCTCCCCTTCCTGCTGTAGGCGGGTTTGCAGTTGCTGCAGCTCGCCGCCCAACGCTTCGGCTTCGCGTTGCTGGCTACCGATTTGTCCTTCCAGCTGGCTCAGTGATGACTGAGCCGACTGGGTATTCATCAACGCAGCGCGCCAATCCAACACGGCCACTTCGGCAGCATAGGCAGGTAGAGCCATCGCCCCAAACAGGCACACGGCAGCGGTCAGTTTACGCATCATTGTGATACTCCTTAAATTAGAACGTTTGACCCAGCGAGAACTGGAAGAACTGCGTATCGTCACCACTTTCGTCGTTCAGTGGCTCAGCCACGCTGAAGGTCAGCGGGCCGACAGGGGTTAGCCAGGAGAGGCCAATACCAACACTGTAGCGCAGCTCACCCAGATCAACGCCAGAGCTGCACTGCTGACGTCCTGCGTCTGCCTCCAGCACATCGTAGCACGAGCTTAAGAAGGTATTACCCGCATCCAGGAACAGCGTAGGCTGTACCGAGCGCTGGTTCTCGACGAACGGCATGGGGAAGAGCACTTCCGCAGAACCTTCTACCAGAACGTTACCGCCCATCGTCCGGTCACGACCACCCTCGCGGGCAGGGGTGGTTCGCTCGCCCAAAGTGTTATAGGTAAAGCCACGCACCGAGCCTAAACCACCCGCGTAGAAGTTCTCATAGAACGGATAAGGGTCATTACTGCCTAGGGTGTCGGCATAGCCTAAGTTACCGCTAAACTTCAGCGCCCAGGTTTCGTCATCGTTAATCGGGAATAGCTGCTGAGCACGGGCCCGAAGCTTGTAGTACTCTGCATCGCTGCCTGGCACGCCGGTTTCAAGCGATACGCGCTGGTAGTTACCGGCGGTGGGCATAATCCCACGGTTAAGGTTATTACGCGTCCAGCTTGCCGTTAGCTTGAGACTTTGGGCATTCTCACCTTGGTCTTCTACATAGCGGCGAATCTCAGAGGCGGTGTCAAAGTAGGTTTTCACCGTCACATCTTCAACGCTGGCATCAAAATTCAGGCGAGACAGCTCGCTGATGGGGTAGCCGAAGTTGATACCGGCACCGTAAGCATTGGTCGAGAACGTCGAGATATTCGAGATATTCGAGTTGGCATAGTCGGTTTTCCGGTAAAACAGGTTATATCCGCGGGAAATACCATCTAGCGTCCAGTAAGGGTCGGTAAAGGCAAAGTTGACACTGGTAAAGATGTCACTGCGCTGGGCACCAACGTTGACACGATTACCAGTACCCAGGAAGTTATTCTGGGCTAGACTTACCCCATAAATCACCCCGGCACTTTGAGAAAAACCGACACTGGCCGAGATGGAGCCGGAAGGCTGCTCTTCCACGTTGTAGGTGACATCCAGCAGGTCGGGCTGCCCCGGTACGGGCTGAGTGTCGACTTCCACCTGGCTGAAGAAGCCAAGCCGCTCCAGGCGCTGACGCGACTGGGTAATAGACTCGGTGGAGGCAGGCGCGCCCTCTAGCTGAATCATTTCCCGACGCAGTACTTCATCCTGTGTCGTGGTATTGCCGTAGAACTCGATGCGGCGAACATAGGCCCGCTGGCCGGGATTAACGGCAATGACCAAATCGACGGTTTCACCGTCATCGGCCATTTCAGGGACACCCTGCACATCGGCAAAGGCAAAGCCCTCGGCGCCTAAACGCTGGCGCAATGCTTCTGTGGAGGCGTTCACCTCTCCGCGAGAGAAAATATCACCACTGCTGATTTCCAGCAGATTACGAGCTTCGTTCTCGCTGATTTGAAGGTCGCCAGCGAAACGAATATCGCCCACGCGATACTGGTTGCCTTCATCAATATTCAGGGTGATAAAGATTTCTGACTTTTCAGGGCCGATAGAGACTTGCGTAGAAGTAACATCAAAGTTGACGTAGCCACGGTCAAGATAGAACGAGCGTAGGCGTTCGATATCACCAGAGAGCGCTTCTCGGGAGTACTCATCTTTCGAGAACCAGCCGAAGATACGGCCAGGGCGGTCGTTTAGCTCGAACACTTCACGCAGGGTTTCATCGTCGAAATCCTGGTTACCGACGATATTGATCTGGCGGATCTTGGCGACTTCACCTTCATTGATATCGATGTTGACCTGGACCCGGCCCTCATCAATCTCTTCCACCTCAACATTAATGCCAGCGCTGTAGCGACCCTGAGCCTGATACACGCCCTCAAGCTCGCGCTCAATCTCGTCAAGGGTAGAGAGTTGCAGTACCTGACCTTCCGACAGGCCAGACTGACGCAGACCATTACGCAGGTCGTCATCGGAAATCTGCCGATTGCCGGTAATGTTCAGACGCGCAATGGTGGGCCTTTCGACGACCTGAATGACCAGAACATCGCCTTCCCGGGCTAGCGAGACGTCTTCGAACAGGCCAGTGGCAAACAGGTCACGTGCGGCAGCGGCCAGCTGCTGCTCACTGACGCGGTCGTTGGCACTGACAGGAAACGCATTAAAGACCGAGGCGGCGGATACCCGCTGTAGTCCTTCCACACGAATGTCCGAAACATCAAAGGATTGTGCCTGGGCGCCGCTGGCGCCTACCAGCAAGAGTGCCGCCATTCCAAGGGTCTTGATTTTCATGCAGTCAATTCGCTCGCGTTGGTCTGCCCGTCGGTTAAGACAGGCACCATATACATTTGTGCAGGCAGATGACAAGGCATCCTGCGCGCTACACGCGTTATTACCACAGGCGCATCAAATCAAAATAGAGCGCCATCAGCATCAGGGTGCCAACCATGGCAAGTCCGATGCGCAGCCCTATCGCTTGTGTCTGCTCAGATACCGGCCGCCCACGTACGACCTCGACAAAATAGTAAAGCAAATGACCGCCGTCGAGCACGGGAATGGGCAGCAAATTCAGTACACCTAAACTAATCGAAAGATACGCTAAAAAACCAACGAAGGCTTCTACCCCAGCACGCGCAGAGTCTCCGGAAATTTGCGCAATCGTGATCGGCCCCGATAGGTTAGAGGGCGAAATTAACCCCACTAACATTTTGCGAATGGCGTCGACCGTCAGCAGCACCATTTCACCGGTGCGCGACAGCGCTTGTCCAACCGCTTCAATCGGCCCATAGCGAATTTCGCGCTGCAGCGACTCAGGCCAGCTAAACGGCTCTGCACCGGCACCAATGTACCCAACCTCGGCACCACTCTCCAGCGTATTACGTCTTGGCGTGAGCGAAAGCGTTCCTGCTTCGCCATTACGCTGATAACCAACGCTCAGTGTCTCGCCTGCGCTATCGCGGATCACCGCGACAAACTGCATCCAGTCATTAATGGGCTCACCGTTAAGGGCGACGATGCGATCCCCTGCTTGAAGCCCGGCTTCAGCGGCGGCTTGCCCATCCACCACTAGGCCAAGCACGGCGGGCACATCGGGTCGCCAGGGCGAGAAGCCAAGGCTCTGCAGCGGCTGTGGCGGATCCTGGCGAACCATGTAGTTGTTAAGCGGCAGTTGATAGCTGCGGGTGGCGCTAGCGCCTTCCGGCACTGCCTCAATAGTTAAATCACCGCTGAAGCCAATCATGGAGACCAGCTTTAAATTAATCTCTTCCCAGGAGCGCATTGCATCGCCCTGAATCGCGGTAATTTCACTCCCCTGCTCCAACCCCGCCTCTGCGGCTGGGGAGTTAGGCGTAATATCGCCAACTATTGGCGCTACGGTGGTTGTACCCGCCACAAACAGCGCCCAGTAGGCCACAATAGCCAGCAGGAAATTGGCGATGGGGCCCGCGGCCACAATAGCAATACGTTGCCAAACGGTTTTACGATTAAACGCTTGGTCTAGCTGCTCTTCCGGTACCGGCGCTTCACGCTCGTCGAGCATTTTGACGTAGCCGCCCAATGGAATGGCCGCCACCGCAAACTCGGTGCCATGGCGATCAATTGTTGACCACAGCGGCTTGCCAAACCCTACGGAGAAGCGCAGCACCTTGACGCCGCAGCGGCGTGCAACCCAAAAGTGACCAAACTCGTGAAAGGTCACCAGCAGCCCCAGCACCACGATGACGGCTAAGATATTCTGTATCAGGCCCACTTTTTGCTCCTTTGCACGACACGCTGCTCAACAATAGCTGAGGCTAAGCGGTTAACTGGCGTATGGTGTGCGCGGCTTGTTCTCGCGCCCAGCGGTCCGCAGCAAGCACGCGTTCAAGTGAATCCGCCTGACCGGGATACGGCAGGGCCATCACCTTCGCGACAACATCCGGAATCGCACCAAACGCGATGTTCCCCGCTAAAAATGCCTCAACAGCAACTTCATTAGCAGCGTTAAGCACCGCCGGAGCGGCCCCACCTGCCTGCATCGCCTCTCGGGCTAGTCGCAGGCAGGGGAAGCGTGTTTCATCCGGGGCTTCAAAATCGAGCCGCGCAACTTGGAACAGATCTAGCGTTTCCACGCCGGCATCAATGCGCTCTGGCCAAGCAAGCCCATAGGCAATCGGTGTGCGCATATCGGGATTACCCAACTGAGCAATCACAGAGCCGTCGTTATAGGCTGCCATAGAGTGGATAACGCTTTGCGGGTGAACAACGACCTGAATCTGCTCGGGTGTGGCATCAAACAGCCAGCACGCTTCGATTAATTCGAGTCCTTTATTCATCAGCGTGGCGCTATCTACGGAGATTTTACGCCCCATGGACCAGTTAGGATGAGCGCAGGCCTGCTCTGGTGTTACGTTAGCAATATCGGCAGCCGACCAGCCGCGAAACGGCCCGCCCGATGCGGTTAGAAGCAGCTGACGCACGCCGTGTTTGGCTAATCCGCCGCGATGCTCGCTGGGTAGACACTGGTAGATGGCATTATGTTCAGAATCGATCGGCAACAGCGTCGCCCCGGAGCGTGCCACGGCATCCATAAACAGCGCCCCGCTCATCACCAGGGCCTCCTTATTGGCCAATAGCACGCGCTTACCGGCTTCGGCTGCTGCCAGCGACGGCAACAGGCCTGCCGCCCCGACAATCGCCGCCATCACGGTGTCGACCTCAGGCGCTTGGGCGACCTCGCACAGCGCATCCTCCCCCGCCAGCGCCACAGTGTTGGAGCCTGCTTGGCGGAGCGCTTGCTGCAACCATTGGGCATCTGCGACGTCATCCAACACGGCAAACCGGGGAGAGTGCGCTTTACACTGGTCAAGCAGCGCCTCTTTTGAGGTATGCGCCGTTAGGGCATAGACGCGGTAACGCTCCGGATGGCGCGCGATGACATCCAAGGTGCTTTTACCGATGGAACCGGTGGCACCGAGCACAGTGACCGACTGAACCGAGACGTGACTCATAGCGCGCTCACCTGAAGTGATAGTACCTGCAGATACAACAGCGCAAAGATGGGGATGGCTGCGGTGAGACTATCGATACGGTCCAGCACACCACCATGACCCGGCAGCAGCTGGCTGGAGTCTTTAATATTACGGTAGCGTTTCAACATACTTTCAAACAGGTCGCCAAGCACTGAAGTCAGCGTCACCACTGCGGTAATCACGATCAGCGCCACGCCCCCCATCACTCCAAGGGGCTGCCAAAGGGCAAACAGTAGGGCTAGCAGCATCGTGGCAGCAAGCCCTCCATACACGCCCTCCCAGGACTTGCCTGGACTAACCCGCGGGGCTAATTTGCGCTTACCCCAGCGGCGACCAGCAAAGTAGGCGCCAATGTCTGCCGTCCATACCAGCAGCATCACAAACAGAAGCCACACCGCCCCGCTATCACGCAGCACGTTAAAACCTACCCAGCACGGCAGCAGTACCCAAACGCCCATGAGTAGACGGCGTGAAGTGGCTTGCCACTGCTGACTGCTTTCCGGGTAGCGCGTCACCCAGTAAAGGTTCAGCAACCAGCCAGCGGCGGCCAGCCACAACGGCCAAACTGCAAAGGCAGCGCCGCTCAGCCACAGCAGGGCCATGAGCACCGCCATACCGGCCACCAGCGCCAGGCGCGTGCGCGAGACGATAACCCCCGCCAAGTTGGTCCATTCCCAGGTACCTAACAGCACGATCAGCGCTGTAAACAGCGCAAAGGCACCTCCCTGTAATCCAAACAGACCAATTAGCGTGACAGGAGCTAACCAGGCTGCGGTGATCATCCGCTGTTTAAGCACCTTGCGCCTCTATTTGTTCGTCGGTCATGCCAAAACGGCGACGTCGTAAGCAGAAATCATCGAGCGCTTTATCGAAGGCCGCCCCATCAAAATCTGGCCATAACAAGGGCGAAAAGTGCAGCTCGGCATAGGCCAGCTGCCATAACATAAAGTTCGAGAGCCGCTGCTCGCCGCTGGTACGGATGCACAGATCCACCGGCGGTACTTGATCGGTGTTCATGGCCGCATCCAAACGCGCTTCGTCGATGGCCTCGGGCGCCAGCTTTCCGGTAGCCACCTGCTCGGCGAGCTGGCGGGCGGCGCGGGCGATGTCCCACTGGCCGCCGTAGTTCGCGGCAATCACCAGATGCATGCCCGTGTTCTCGGCGGTCAGCGCTTCGGCGCGCTGAATATGCTTTTGAATCGCGGGGGAAAAGCCACGCTGTTCGCCAATAATCGACAGACGGATATTGCGCTCATTAAGTTTTTTGACTTCGCGTTTAAGCGCCATCAAAAACAGCTCCATCAGCGCATTCACCTCAGCGGCAGGACGTTTCCAGTTCTCACTGGAGAAGGCGAACAGGCTCAGCGTTTGCACGCCTCGCTCGACCGCACGCTCGATCACCGCGCGCACGGATTCAACACCGGCGCGGTGGCCGCGCACTCCCGACAGCCCCCGTGCCCGCGCCCAGCGGTTGTTACCATCCATAATGATAGCAACATGAGACGGCAGTGCTTCCTCGGATAGAGAAAGCGTCGTGCCGCCCGGCTGCTCTTGGGGAAGCTGCGGAGACATCATGGGTTCTCGCACCAAAGATCAGTCATAAGTAAGCCAAGCGATGGCCCACGGGCAGCTGAGCTACCCGTGGCTAAGTGAACGCAGGCAGTGATGTTCACAACAATCACTAAACCTGCATGAGATCCTGTTCTTTTGCGGCAAGTGCCTTATCGATCTCAGCGATATATTTATCGGTCAGCTTCTGGATTTCGTCTTCGCCCTGGCGCTGATCGTCCTCGGTAATTTCTTTATCCTTAAGCAAGGATTTGAAATCACCGTTAGCATCACGACGAACGTTACGCACAGCCACGCGCGCGTTTTCTGCCTCGCTACGTGCCTGCTTAATGTAACCCTTGCGCGTCTCTTCGGTCAGCATCGGCATCGGTACACGAATCACGTTGCCTGCGCTTGAGGGGTTGAGGCCCAAGTCAGAGGTCATGATCGCTTTTTCGATTTTAGCCACCATGGACTGCTCCCAAGGAGCCACCGCCAGGGTACGGGCGTCTTCAACGTTGACAGAAGCCACTTGGTTCAGCGGCACTTGGCCACCGTAATACTCAACGGTCACGGCATCCAGGATGCTGGGGTGAGCGCGACCCGTGCGGATCTTGTTGAAGTTGCTGTGCAGCGCCTCAACGCTCTTCTTCATGCGAGACTCTGCATCTTTCTTGATGTCGTTGATCACGTTGTTACCCTCTGTCTATCAGCGTGCCTTCCTTGCCCCCAACCACGAGGTTGAGCAGGGCACCAGGCTTGTTCATATCAAATACCCGCACCGGCATATCATGGTCACGTACCAGGCAGATTGCGGTCAAATCCATTACGCCCAGTTTCTGATCCAGAGCGTCGTCATAGGAGAGCTGGTCGTATTTTACGGCGTCGGGGTGCTTCACCGGGTCCTTATTGTACACGCCGTCCACCTTGGTGGCCTTGATGACAACGTCTACATCCACTTCAATGCCGCGCAAACAAGCAGCAGAGTCGGTGGTAAAGAAAGGGTTACCGGTGCCAGCAGAGAACAGCACCACGTCGCCAGACGTTAAATAACGGATGGCAGTGCGGCGGTCATAGTGCTCCACCACACCGCTCATGGGAATCGCTGACATCACCCGCGAGCGAATATTAGAGCGCTCCAGAGCATCACGCATGGCGAGGGCATTCATCACCGTTGCCAGCATTCCCATGTGATCACCCGTGACCCGATCCATGCCGGCTTCGTTCAACGCCGCACCACGGAACAGGTTACCACCACCAATCACAATACCGACCTGTACGCCAATACCGACCAGCTGGCCGATCTCGAGCGCCATACGATCCAGCACTTTTGGATCAATACCAAAATCGTGCTCACCCATCAGCGCTTCGCCCGATAGCTTCAGCAAAATACGCTTGTATTTTGACTTTGACTTATCGATTTTGGGGGCCGCAGTGGGGGTAGACTCTTGAACATCACGTGACATGGCATCTCTCCTGAGGCAGACCTGGGCACAGGTGGGCGAGGCGGCACCTGTATTTCACAGGGGCCGGATACACGAAGGCGTGCGCTCGCGCGCACGCCATCTTCTTACTGGAACCTCTGACCTTAGCGACGGCCAGCCTGTTCCATGACTTCTTTAGCGAAGTCGACTTCTTCTTTCTCGATGCCTTCGCCCACTTCAAAGCGAGTGAAGCTAACCACTTCACCACCAGCTGCTTTGACGAATTCAGCAACGGACTGGTTCGGGTCTTTAACAAACGGCTGCTCGGTCAGGCTGTTCTCGGCCAGGTACTTCTTCAGGCGGCCTTGAACCATCTTCTCAGCGATTTGCTCAGGCTTACCGGCCATGTCCGGCTGGGCCAGGATGATTGCCTTCTCTTTGTCCAGCTGCTCTTGCGGCATCTCTTCAGGATGCGCAACCGCCGGGTTGATCGCCGCTACGTGCATCGCAACATCTTTGGCTGCTTCGCTGGTGCCGCCTTTCAGAACGGTCAGAACGCCAATACGGCCACCGTGAACGTATTCGCCCACCAGACCACCTTCAACGGCATTCACGACCACGGCACGACGCACGCCGATGTTTTCGCCGATTTTCTGAACCAGCTGCTCACGAGCGGACTCAAGGTCACCCGCCATCACCGCTGCAACGTCTTCGTTTTTCGCCGCAAAGAACGCATCAGCAATCTTGTTGGCGAAGTCGATGAAGTTGTCGTCACGGGCAACGAAATCGGTTTCAGAGTTGATTTCGACCATTACGCCGTAGCTGCCATCTTCTGCTACACGAGTAACAACCGCACCTTCTGCAGCGGTACGACCCGCTTTTTTCGCGGCTTTAAGACCAGAGCTTTTACGCAGGTTTTCGATCGCGACTTCGATGTCACCGTCGGCTTCGGTGAGTGCTTTTTTACACTCCATCATGCCAAGACCGGTACGTTCGCGCAGTTCCTTAACCTGAGAGGCGCTGATAGCTGCCATGAGATTTCACCTCGGAAATGGTTCTAACTGAGAGTTAAACGCGCTACAGAGTATAAGCACGATAGATGACCGTTGCGTATCACTGTGCAGAGCGCTTGCCGGCATTCATCCGGCATGATCGGCCCGCCTGAGCGAACTCAAAGCGGGAAAAAGGGGGCATAAGGCCCCCTCTTAACACGATGCGGCTCAACCTGCCCGCCGCACCACTGCAGCCTTACTCGGCAGCTGCGCTTGTGTCGGCGGAAGCGGCTTCTTCAGTCACTTCGACGAACTCGTCCGGACGACCTTCTTTCGCGCGGCCACACGCGTCGGCAATCGCCTTCACGTAGATCTGGATAGCGCGGATGGAGTCATCGTTACCCGGGATCACGTAATCAACGCCATCTGGGTTAGAGTTGGTATCTACCACGCCAATAACCGGGATACCCAGCTTGTTGGCTTCGTTAATCGCGATGCGCTCGTGGTCAACGTCGATCACAAACAGTGCGTCCGGCAGGCCGCCCATGTTCTTGATACCACCGATAGAACGCTCAAGCTTCTCTTGCTCACGCGTGGCCATCAAGACTTCTTTCTTGGTCAGCTTCTCGAAGGTGCCGTCTTCGCGCATCACTTCCAGATCACGCAGCCGTTTGATGGACTGACGAATGGTCTTGAAGTTGGTCAGCATGCCGCCCAACCAGCGATGGTTGACGAACGGCTGGCCAACGCGATTCGCTTCTTCTTTGATGATCTTGCTAGCGCTGCGCTTGGTGCCAACAAACAGAATTTTGTTGTTGGATGCCGCCATCTTCTCGACCACGTCGATCGCTTCGTTCAGCGCCGGCAGGGTGTGCTCGAGGTTGATGATGTGAATCTTGTTGCGCGCGCCGAAGATGTATTTGCCCATCTTCGGATTCCAGTACTTGGTTTGGTGACCGAAGTGAGCACCTGCTTTCAGCAGGTCACGCATATTAACGTGAGACATGGTAAAACTCCTGAAACTCGGGTTAGGCCTCCACGCACCCCATGGATCCGACCAGTAGCGTCGTTAAACGTCGCTAAAGGCACCCGGGACCATGTGCCGGTGCATGTGTGTTTTCAAGGCTTGCTGTTGTGCAACCCAGCGGTGCTGCGTTGCGATCTCGTTGCCCTTTCGCGTAGCGCCAGCCAGTATAGAAGCATTGGATGGCGATTGCAGGAAAGCGCGCGGCTTTATACCATAGATCATTGCCAAGATGAAGTCGCAGCCGCGTTTCGGCATTTTCATTTGCGACCCATCACTTACCCAGAAGCCACATCGAGAATTCATGAACGTTCCTATTAAGACGCCTTCTGAAATCGAGAAAATGCGCGAAGCCGGTCGCCAGGCGGCCAGCGTTATCGAAATGATCACTCCCCACGTTAAAGCGGGCATTAGCACTGGCGAGATCGACCGTCTGTGCCACGAGTACATTGTTAACGAGCTGGGCTCGACACCGGCACCGCTGAACTACCACGGCTTTCCCAAAGCAACCTGTACCTCCATCAACCACGTGGTGTGCCACGGCATCCCCGATGACGCCAAAAAGCTCAAAAACGGCGACATCATGAACCTGGATATCACCGTGCGCACACCGGATGGCTACCACGGCGACTCCAGCGTGATGTTCGTGGTGGGCGACACCATTCAGGGCGAACGGCTGTGCCGCATCACCCAAGAGTGCCTATATAAAAGCATTGCGCTGGTGAAACCCGGCGTGCGTCTTTCTGAGCTTGCCCGTGTGATTCAGCAGCACGCCGAAGCCCATGGTTACTCGGTGGTACGTGATTTCTGCGGCCACGGCATTGGCGCGGACTTCCACGAAGACCCGCAGTTCCTGCACTACGACGGCTATGCACCGGATGCCGACATCCGCCTAGAAGCGGGCATGTGCTTCACCATCGAGCCGATGATTAACGTGGGCGGCTACAAAACCAAAGTGCTGCGCGACGGCTGGACCGCCGTCACCAAAGACCGCAGTCTTTCGGCCCAGTGGGAACACACCCTGCTAGTGACCGACACCGGCGTTGACGTGCTCACTGCGCGCAGCGACGAAGACTTTAGCTTTCTGAACGCCTGATGCTTCTTCACCACTACCGGTTCGAGCCGGACACGTCGCTTTTCGATCTCGACCTGTTTCGCACCGAGCTTGCCGGGTCGCGCTCTCCTATCGCCCCGTTTAAAGCCGCGCTGCGGGAAATCCAAGCACGCCTGGATGAACGCTTTCGCGCCGGCAGCGATATTCGCGACTTGGTACGCGGCAGGGCTTGGTATCTTGACCAGCTCCTCGCCATTGCCTGGGCGCAGCATGCTTGGCCCGACGACGGCGTTGCACTGGTGGCCGTGGGCGGCTACGGGCGTGGTGAACTGCATCCCCATTCGGATATTGATCTGCTCTTGCTGCTTGAGCACGACGACGATACCCCCTACCGGGAGCCGCTGAGCGCTTTTATCACCTTCCTCTGGGATATCGGCCTGGAGATTGGCCACAGCGTTCGCTCGCTCAACGACTGCGAGCGGGAAGCCGAAGCAGACGTCACAGTGATTACCAACCTGCTGGAGTCGCGCCTCATTGCCGGGCCGGAAAGTCTGCGTGAGAAGATGCGCGAGCGCCTGAGCACCCCGAACCTGTGGCCCGCCGACCGCTTTTTTGAAGCCAAGTGGCAAGAGCAAATTGCTCGCCACTACCGCTACAACAACTCCGAGTACCACCTGGAGCCCAACCTCAAAAGCTCCCCCGGTGGCCTGCGGGATATCCAGATGATTGGCTGGGTGGCTAAGCGTCACTTCGGCACCGAGCAGTACACCGATATTGTCGCCAACGGCTTTATGAATGACGCGGAGCTGCGCATTCTCAGCCAGGGCCAGGCGTTTCTTTGGCAGGTGCGCTACGCCCTGCATATGCTCACAGGCCGTGCCGAAGACCGCCTGCTGTTTGATCACCAGCGCACCATTGCCGAGATGTTTGGCTTTAGGGATACCCCCGAGAGACTCGCGGTCGAGCAGTTCATGAAACGCTACTACCGCCACGTGACGGCCCTCGCCGGGCTCAACGATATGTTGCTACAGCACTTCGACGAAGTGATTTTGCGCGGCAAGGAGTCGTTGGAAACCGTTAAGCTGAACGAACGCTTTGAAACCAAGGGCGGCTACATCCAGGCGCGCTCCCGCAACCTGTTCCGCGAGCGCCCGGCGGCCATGCTAGAGCTCTTCCTGCTGATGGCCAAGCATCCGGAAATCGAAGGGGTACGCGCCGATACTATTCGGCTGATTCGTGACCACCGCCACCAAATTGACGACCACTACCGGGAAGACCCACGCCACCAGCGGCTGTTTATGGCCATTATGCGCGCGCCGGGTAACGTCCCTCGCCAGCTGCGGCGTATGAACCGCTACGGCATTCTCGGCAAGTACCTGCCGGAGTTCGGCCGCGCGGTGGGGCTGATGCAGCACGATCTGTTCCATATCTATACGGTGGACGCCCACACCCTGCGCCTGCTGAAATTTCTGCACGGCTTCCGCAAGCCCGAGGCAAAGGACGACTTCCCGGTGGCCGCCAATCTGATCCATCAGCTGCCCAAGCTGGACCTGCTGTGGATTGCCGGCCTGTTCCACGATATCGGCAAAGGACGCGGTGGCGACCACTCAGAAATCGGCGCGCGGGACGTCGAACAGTTCTGCCATCGCCACCATATTTCCCAGCACGACACCAACCTGGTGAGTTGGCTGGTGGAGCATCACCTGCTGATGTCGATGACCGCCCAAAAGCGAGATATCAGCGACCCGGATGTGATCCGCGATTTCGCCCTCATCGTGCGCGACGAGACCCGCCTGGACTACCTTTACGTGCTCACCGTTGCCGATATCAACGCCACCAACCCCACGCTGTGGAACGGCTGGCGGGCATCGCTTTTGCGCCAGCTCCACGCGGAAACCAAACGTGCTCTGCGCCGTGGGCTGAAAAATCCACCGGATCGAGACGACTGGGTGCGCGAAACCCGTACTGAGGCGCGCTCGCTGCTGCAAACAGTCGGCGTCGATAGTGGCCAAATAGACCAGCTCTGGGAGTCGCTGGGGGAAGATTACTTCCTGCAGTACGCACCCAGCGAAATTGTCTGGCAGACTCAAGGCATTCTGGCCCACCAGCCGTCACCGCTGCCGTTGGTGCTGATCAGTGCTCCCACCGCCGACATGGCCGAAGGCGGCACCAAAGTGTTCATCCACACCCGCTCGGTGGATGACCTGTTCGCCGCCACTGCTGCCGCCATGGAGCAGCTCGGACTCTCGATCCACGATGCCCGCATTGCTACTTCCCACAACGACTGGACGCTCAACACCTTTATCGTGCTGGATAGCCACGGCCAGCCGATTCGCGACGCGGAGCGCATCGAAGAGATGCGCAGCCACTTGGTAGAAGAGCTGGATGACCCGGATGACTATCCAGAAATCGTCACTCGACACACGCCGCGCCAGCTCAAGCACTTCAAAGTGCCTACCGAAGTGGTGATCGAGCAGGATCCGGCCAATGAACGCACCCTACTGGAACTGACCGCCCCCGACCGCCCCGGTCTGCTGGCTCGGGTAGGGCGCATTTTCATGGAGCAGGATATCTCGCTCTCAGCCGCTAAAATTGCCACGCTAGGCGAACGGGTTGAAGACGTTTTCTTCATCACCACCAAAGCAGGCGAGCCGCTCACCGACCCCGAACGCCAGCAGCAGCTCCGCGAACGGCTGATTGAGGTATTGGGAGTTTAAAGCTCGCGCTGTCTATGATTGCCGGGGGCTGGTTGAAGCGAGGGTCTTTCGCCATGGCCGGAATATGTTCCATACCATTCCGGCATTTCCGCCATCCATGGCGGTCAGATGGCGAAAGTAGCGCCCATGGATGGGTTCACAGCGCCCTCGCAGCAACCTGCCCTCGGCACCACTAAGCGCAATTGGCTGTTTTGCTTGTTCGGTTAGGTTTGAGCCTGCACCAGGGCTTGCCTATAATCGGCGGTTCGATAAATGGTTTTGCCCACAGTTCCCGCCCTTAAGCTCTCAACGGACGCGCCATGAACCCTGATCTCAACGCCCTACACCCCTATCCGTTTGAAAAGCTGGCCGCCCTCAAAGCGAGCCTAACGCCCCCGGCGGGACTGGCGCATATTCCGCTGACGATTGGCGAACCCCAGCACGCCCCCTACCAAGGCGCGCTGGAGGCACTCATCGCCCACCAGTTAGAGATGGCCCGCTACCCGGCCACCAACGGCCTTCCCGCCCTACGCGACGCGATTGCGACCTGGGCCACCCAGCGCTTCCAGCTGGCGGGGTTGGATGCCGAGCGCCAAGTACTGCCGGTGAACGGCACTCGCGAAGCCATCTTCGCCTTCGTGCAGGCGGCGCTGGACCGCACCCGCCCCGCAAAAGTGGCCGTACCCAACCCCTTCTACCAGATTTACGAAGGCGCCACGCTGCTGGCAGGCGGCGAGCCGCTCTACCTGGACTGCACCGCCGAGAACGGCTTCCGCCCCGATTTTTCAGCGGTCAGCGCCGACACCTGGCGCGATGTGCAGATCGTGTTTATCTGCTCGCCGGGCAACCCGACCGGCGCCGTCACGCCACTGGCCGAGTTCAAACAGCTCATTGCCCTGGCCGACGAGCACGACTTTATCATCGCCTCTGATGAGTGCTACTCCGAGCTTTACCTAGACGAGAACACGCCACCGCCAGGGCTTTTGCAGGCCTGCGCCGAGCTTGGCCGCGATGACTACCGCCGCTGCGTGGTCTTCCACTCGCTCTCCAAGCGCTCCAACCTACCAGGGCTGCGCTCTGGCTTCGTGGCAGGTGATGCCGACCTACTCGCCCCGTTCAAGCGCTACCGCACCTATCACGGCTGCGCCATGTCGCAGCCACTACAGCACGCCTCCATTGCCGCTTGGCAAGACGAAGCCCACGTGCGCGCCAACCGAGACGCCTACCGCGAAAAATTCAGCGCGGTGACGGATGTGCTTGCCCCGGTGATGGATTTTCCCACTCCGGAAGCGAGCTTCTACCTCTGGCCTGCGGTGCCGGGTGGCGACGATATCGCCTTTACCCAGCGGCTATTCAGCGAACAGCACGTGAGCGTACTGCCCGGCAGCTTGATGGGTCGCCCAGGGCAAAACGGCCTTAACCCCGGCGCGGGTCGGCTACGCTTAGCGTTAGTGGCGGAGCTTGAGCCGACCTTAGAAGCGGCCAAGCGCCTTCGCCAACTGGTCGAGCGCGGCTAACGCGCCGCGCCGCTTAAGACGACGAAAGGAGGCTCTATGCTAACGCTCTACATGATTCATAACTGCGACACCTGCCGTAAAGCGCGTAAAGCGCTGGACGACAAAGCGCTGATGTATAAAACCCACGACCTGCGTAAAGATGGCCTTTCTGCGGCGCTGCTTGAGCACATCTTGAATCGCGTACCGTTGGTTGAGGTGATCAACAAACGCAGCAAAACCTGGCGCAATCTTTCTGACGAAGAGAAAGATTACGATGCCAACTCGGCGCGCCAGCTGCTGCTCAAGCACCCCACGCTGCTCAAGCGGCCGCTGCTGGAACTCGACGACGGCACCATCATGATCGGCTACCGTGACGGCGACTATGACAAGCTAAGCGGCTAACCCTGACTCACTTTCTTTCACCCACTTTCTTTCACCCACTTTCTCTCACTAACCTCTAAGGAATACGCGTTATGCTGAGCTTCGCGCTTGGAATCGGCACCCAAAACACCCAGGGCGACTGGCTGGAAATCTACTACCCGGCCCCGCTGCTCAATCCGGACGCGAGCCTGGTCGCCGCTGCCAAAGAGGCCCTGGATGCACCGGCGGGCAATGCCCCGGTGAGCTTCTTACCGGAAGACTGCACCCGCTTGGCCAAGGCGCTGGAAGCGGCAGGCCACTCCGAGCAGGCCGCTCTGGCCGAGTCGCTGGCCACTAGCCAGCGCCCGCTGGTGGCGATGTTCCTGGAGAGCGACCAGCCGCCGCAAACCGCACCTGAGGTGTACCTGAAGCTGCACCTGCTGTCGCATCGCTTAGTGAAGCCTCACGGCCTGGACCTGACCGGTATGTTCGGCCTGCTGCGCAACATCGCCTGGACCAACGAAGGCGCAATCGATATCGAAGAGCTGCCCGCGCGCCGTCTGAAGGCGCGCTTAGCGGGCCGTACGCTGTCCGTCGACTGCGTGGACAAATTCCCCAAAATGACCGATTACGTAGTGCCCACCGGCATCCGCATCGGCGACACCGCTCGTGTGCGCTTGGGCGCTTACCTGGGTGAAGGCACCACGGTCATGCATGAAGGGTTTGTTAACTTCAACGCAGGCACCGAAGGCCCCGGCATGATCGAAGGGCGCATTTCCGCAGGCGTTATGGTCGGCAAAGGCTCTGATCTGGGCGGCGGCTGCTCCACCATGGGCACGCTCTCTGGCGGCGGCAACATCATCATCAAAGTGGGCGAAGGCTGCCTAATTGGCGCCAATGCCGGTATCGGTATTCCGCTGGGCGACCGTTGCACCGTGGAAGCCGGCCTCTACATCACCGCAGGCTCTAAAGTGACGCTGCTGGATGACCAAGGCCAGGAAGTGAACACCGTTGCCGCCCGCGAGCTGGCAGGCCAAGACGACCTACTGCTGCGCCGTAACTCCCAGAATGGCCGCATCGAGTGCCTGACCAATAAAAGCGCCATTGCGCTGAACGAGGCGCTGCATGCCCATAACTGAGCCTGCCTCACTGTCGCCTACGCTGAAGCTGGCCTTTGAGCTGCTTCGCCGGGCGTCGGTGACTCCCGACGATGAAGGCTGCCAGGACCTGATGATCGAGCGCTTAACGGCGCTCGGTTTCCATATCGAGCAGCTACCGTTTGGCGATGTGAAGAATTTTTGGGCGGTTCGTGGTCACCACGGCCCGGTGCTGGCGTTTGCGGGGCACACCGACGTGGTGCCCAGCGGGCCACACACTAACTGGGAATTTCCGCCTTTCGAGCCCTGCATCGACGACCAAGGCATGCTCTGCGGGCGCGGCGCGGCTGATATGAAGGGCAGCCTTGCCGCCATGCTCACCGCGGTGGAGCGCTTTGTCGCCCGCTATCCTGATCATGACGGCCGCATTGCGTTTTTGATTACCTCCGATGAGGAAGGCCCGGCCATCGACGGCACCCGTGCGGTGGTAGAACATCTTCGCGAGCGCAATGACCGCCTGGATTACTGCATCGTTGGCGAGCCCTCCTCTACTGCTCGCCTAGGCGATGTGATCAAAAACGGTCGTCGTGGCTCTTTGGGCGGTGTGCTGCATATTAAGGGCATTCAAGGCCATGTGGCCTACCCTCACTTAGCGCGCAACCCGATCCACCAAGCGATGCCCGCCCTGGATGCGCTCGTCAACGAGCACTGGGATGCTGGCAACGACTTCTTCCCTGCGACCAGCTTTCAGATATCTAATCTGCGTGCCGGTACAGGGGCCACCAATGTGATTCCTGGCGAGGTAGAGGTGGTGTTCAACTTCCGCTACTCCACGGAAGTCACCCATGACGAGCTGCGCTCACGCACCGAGGCAATTCTGGATCAGCACGGTCTTGAGTATCACATCGACTGGACGCTGAATGGCGAACCGTTCCTGACGTCCGAAGGTGAGCTAGTGGAGGCGGCGATTCGTGGCGTGGAAGCCGTGACTGGCGAACGCCCAGCGCTTTCTACCAGCGGCGGCACCTCGGATGGCCGTTTTATTGCCACTCTGGGCGCGCAGGTGGTAGAGCTTGGCCCGCTGAACGACACCATTCACAAGGTGAACGAGCGCGTGCGCGCTAGCGATTTGGATGCGCTGAGCCGCATCTACGAAGCAACCCTTCAAGCGCTACTGACCAACGACGAGGTAAGCGTATGATGGAGCGGTTTCCGGATATCGAAGTGTATCTGGCGCGGGTTACGCTGGATGACATTAACGCCTGGCTGGCTGACGTGCTGAGTGCACCGCCCCTTAGCCCAGCAGGAAAAGGCAAGTGGAAAACCCGTGGCCAGTATCAGGGCGATAGCGTACCGGTGCTGCTGGTGGATAACGCCGCGGATGGTTTTGCCAGCCTCTGGTTCGATAGCGGACACACTCCGTGGCACACCGACCAGGAGTGCGCCCAGCACGCCGCTGAAGCACTGCAGGTGGAAGTCCGCTGTTCGCTGGGGGGCTGGCACCCTGGCGACGACCCAGACCGCTTTTGGCAGGTGCTGCCCGGCGGCCAGGAAAAAGCCATCGAATGGCCGGACTCAGGCCGTTAAATGCAAAAACCCCCGTAAGCGCGGGGGTTTTCTCTTTCAGCACTAATTTATCACTACAGCGCCTAGGCGCTTACTCAATAATGCTGACGTCATCGGCCTGCAGGCCGCGATCATTTTTAATCACGTGATAGCGAACAATCTGGCCTTCGGCCAGCATACGCGGGCCACGGCCACGAATGGCACGGAAGTGAACAAACACATCCTCTCCGTTATCGCGAGTAATAAAGCCGTAGCCTTTGTTGGTGTTAAACCACTTTACTTCCCCCTCTTCACGGCCATCGTTGGGGTCGATGATATCTTCCTCTTCATCATCTTCCACCGTAGGAGCAGGTGCTTGGGGTTGGCGCGGCGCAGGCTTAGCCCGAGCCACATCTGCCTTCACAACCATTGGTGGCGCCAGGGCAGCCGCCGCTAACGTGCCGAGAAACAACATAATAAAGCAGCCAAAGGCTACCGCGGCATATACGCTAAAAGCAGCTTCGGCTAACCACTGCTCAGCCAGAGGTGCATTGGTTAAATGAACAATCCCTGCCAGAAGAAGCGGCGTGGGGGCGGCGAGTAAGACACTGATAAAGAAACAGCGAAAAACAACTTTTGGGTTCATAGATGATAAAAGCTCTCTTGTTGTATGGGTAACAGACGAAGGACAATACTCGAACTACCAGGCCCATTCCTAACAGTACCGAGCATACTACACAAGGTGACGATGTTATCATGACAAACGAATTATCGCCTGCTGAGCTCGCTCAACGTCTTGAATCGTTGGAGAGTCGGCTGGCCTATCAGGAGCACTGGCTGGACACTCTGGATCAAGCGGTCGCCCAGCAGGAGCGCCGCTTGGAAAAACTGGAGCAGCTAAGCGCCTTGATGCGCGAACGGCTACGCGAGCAGCATCAGGCGCTCCAGGCGGGCGACTCCCAAGGCAGTTTTCGTCCAGAAGACGATATCCCACCCCACTATTAAGCCACGACTCGCGGCTTCTTGCCCGCCCAAAAGCAGTGGGATTACCTCACCATGCTGGCCGGGGCAACGCTTTCTAGCCCAAATGCATCGGCAACGGCACGATAGGTCACCTTGCCGTTGTGAACGTTAAGGCCGGGCAGGAAGTGCGCATCATCGGCTAATGGCCGTGCTTAGTCGCGGAACACGCGCACGCCTAGCGCCTTCAAGTACGACGTCTCCGGTATGGCCGGGTGCACCGGGTGATCCGGCCCTTGGTGGCCCTGGAAGATCACCTGACCTTGGCGGTCTTGGTGGCGCACTGCACCGCGCACCACATCGACCAAACGATCAGACGCAAGGTGCATGGAGCAGGATGCCGACAGCAGCAGGCCATCTCGGCCCAGCAAACGCATCGCTTCACGGTTAAGACGCGAGTAGGCGCGCTCGCCGTTGGGGATATCCTTACGCTTTTTGATAAACGCAGGCGGATCGAGAATCACCACATCGAACTGCTCGCCATCTGCCTTTAGCGCCGCCAGGGCTTCAAAAGCATCGCCTTCACCAATCGCCACCTGCTCTTGAACGCCGTTCAGCTCGGCGTTGCGCGCCACTTGCTCCAGCGCCGCGCCGGATGCATCCACGCAGAGCACTTCTGATGCACCGCTGGCCGCCGCCTGAACGCCCCAGCCACCCACGTAGCTGAATACGTCTAGCACGCGCTTACCGGCCACTTGGCTGTTGAGCCAAGCACGGTTCACACGGTGATCATAGAACCAGCCGGTTTTCTGGCCGTTTAGCACCGGCACGGCAAAGGTGACGCCATTTTCGACTAGCAGCACTTCGTCAGGCAGCGTACCTTTGACGACTTCCACGTGGGCTTCCAGGCCCTCCTGGCGGCGGCCACCGGTGTCGTTACGGAAGACGATAGCACTCGGCTTAACCACTTTCTCCAGGGCGTCAACGATATCTTCCGCCAGTGCCTGCATACCGGCGGTGTTGAGCTGCACCACCAGCACATCGCCGAAACGATCAATCACCAGGCCAGGCAACAGGTCGCCCTCGCCATGAATCAGGCGATAAAACGGCTGATCAAACAGGCGCTGGCGCAGCGCTAGGGCCTGATTAAAGCGATGCACGAACAGCGAGCGGTCCAGGCGCATTTCAGGGTCGCGAGACATGATGCGGCCGCAGATCAGCGAGTGCGGGTTCACGTAGGCAACGCCCAGGGTTTTACCGTTGGACGCCTCTACCAGCGCAGGCTCGCCCGCCGCAAAGTTTTTCAGCGGCGTCTCTTTGATATCGACTTCGTTGGAGTAGATCCACAGATGGCCAGCTTTTAAGCGGCGATCGGCGTTTTTATTCAAGCGCAGGCGTTGGGTCACAACAATCTCCAAAAGAGCAAGCTTATAGTGCACTTAGGCACTGTAAGATCGAGTAGGAGGGGGAGTCGCCTCCCCCGTCCTCTCACACCACCGGGCAAACGGATCCGTACCACGGCGGTTCCTGTCCCCCATTATCGGGCTGAGCTTCGTTCCGCTGAATTCGCTCGCCTGTGTGCTCTGAGCGC
>NZ_JBSXNN010000078.1:0-67016 GCF_056857635.1 Vreelandella sp. L-15
TAACTTCCTATGGCTTCCTTCAGACCCCACCGTTGGCCAGTGACGCCCTTGCCAGTCGGATTGTCTTCCCCTCAGTCGGGGTGACGCCATCTTCTTTCAGATGGCCGGGTTTGCCGGCTTCGCCGGGCAAACAAAAAAGGCCGCCCGCCATTTGGCGGCCTTTTTCGGATGATGCGCAGATCAAAGCGTCATGGCCGCCAGCCAACCAAACGCAATCAGCGGAAGGTTATAGTGAAGGAAGGTCGGCACGACGCTATCCCACATATGGTCATGCTGGCCGTCCACGTTCAATCCTGAGGTGGGCCCCAAAGTGGAATCCGAGGCTGGCGACCCCGCATCGCCCAAGGCGGCAGCGGTGCCCACCAGCACTACGGTCGCCATGGGTGAGAAACCAAACTGCACGGCCAGTGGTACGAAGATCGCCGCAATGATGGGAATGGTTGAGAACGAAGAGCCGATGCCCAGGGTAATGAACAGGCCGACCAGCAGCATGACCAAAGCGGCCAAGCCACGATTATCGCCAAACAGATCGAAGGCACCCGCCACCAGCGAGTCGATATCGCCGGTGGCTTTCATGACTTCCGCAAAGCCTGCCGCCGAAATCATGATAAAGCCAATCAAAGCCATCATCCGCATACCGCTGGTGAACAAATCATCAGCCTCGCGCCATTTGAAAATACCACCCAATGACAGCAAGCCGATACCCACCAAGCCTCCAACGATCATCGAGCCAGTGTAGAGCTGAAGGCCTAACGCCGCCACGATCGCCACGCCTGACATGACTAACCCTAAGAGGTGCGGTTCGACAGGCGTGTGCGTCTGGCCATTGAGCGCGGCCACGTCCTTGCTCGCGTAGCTACGCTGGCCGCGGTAGCTAAACAGTAGGGCGACCAACAGGCCCATGGCCATGCCTCCCACCGGAATCGCCATGGCCATGGGCACCATGCCACGCGAGATCTCCAGCCCTAGTGGCTCTCCGGCACTGTTCAGGTTTGCCAACAAAATATCGTTCAAGAAGATCGCCCCGAATCCTACCGGCAGCAGCATATAGGGTGCCGTAAGACCAAAGGTCAGCGCGCAGGCAACCGCGCGGCGGTCCAGCTGCAAGCGATTCATCACCGCCAGCAGCGGTGGAATCAGCACGGGAATGAACGCGATATGGACCGGAATGGCATTTTGTGAGGAGATGGCGACCAGTAACACGGCCACCAGCAGCAACATCTTCACCCGCGCTTGGTGGGCGGCGGTCGCCTCTTTACCTAGCAAGGTGATCAATCGATTTGCCAGCATGTCCGGTAACCCAGAACGAGAGATGGCCACGGCAAAAGCGCCTAAGGTTGCGTACGCCAGCGCCACCTGCGCGCCTCCGCCGACGCCCTCGTTGAACGCGCTGAGCGTATCGTCCAGGGAAAGGCCTCCGACCAGCCCCCCTACTAACGCACCGACCACCAGCGCAAATACGACGGACACACGAAGAAGCGACAGTGCCACCATGACGAGCACTGCGAGAATTACTGCATTCATGGAAATACCCTGGGTTATTGGAAGGTCATCAACGCCAAAGGTGGCGGATTTTAACAGATGAGGCGCGCTTAAGCAGGCGAAAGTGACGCTCTCTTTTGGTTACGACTTTAGTCACAACGCTATTGCTGCTATGCAACATAATGCCTAGTATCCCGGCCTTCGTTTACACGCACCGATAACTAAATTAACAAATACTTAGGATCCTGTATGGGCATGCTCGCTATTATCGTCTCATTGTTGCTGTTGATGCTGCTGGCCTACCGAGGTATCTCGGTCCTCCTGCTTGCGCCGTTAATGGCCGCGTTAGCGGTTTTACTATCAGGCGACGGCGCTTTTTTACTGCCGATTTACACCAACACCTTCATGGGCGCCCTGGGTAACTATGTTATGCAGTTCTTCCCGCTTTTCTTGCTTGGTGCGCTCTTCGGTCAGTTGATGGCAGATTCAGGCGCCGCTCAGTCCATTTCCAACGGTATCGTCAAGCGGCTGGGCACGCATCACGTGGTGCTGACGGTCGTCATGGCCTGCGCCGTTCTGACCTATGGCGGCGTCTCGCTGTTCGTCGTGGCCTTTGCCATTTACCCGATCAGCCGTGAGCTGTTCCGCCAGGCCAATGTGCCCAAGCGCCTCATCCCCGCCTCCATCGCTCTAGGCTCCTTCACCTTTACCATGACGGCGCTGCCCGGCACGCCAGCCATCCAAAACGCGATTCCCATCCCTTACTTTGGCACCAACAGCTTCGCGGCACCGGGGCTTGGCATCATTGCTGGGTCGATCATGCTAGGTCTAGGAACGTTCTACCTTCAGTCGCGAGTCAAGAAAGCCGCTGCCCAAAGGGAGGGTTACGGTACCCACACGGAACGTGAAACCGATACCCACAGCGACGTCGACACAGCACCCGGCATGCCGCTGGCCATCGCGTTGATCCCACTGGTTATGGTGATTGGTCTCAATGCCCTCTTTACTTACTGGGTATTCCCGGCGATGGACCTGAGCTTCATCAGCGACGCGTTCGATAACGTCACACCCAGCCGACAGACCGGGCTTTGGGCCATTCTGATTGCCCTGCTGAGCGCCTCGGCTTGGCTGATCATCACCCGCTGGCGCCACTGGCAAGACTTGAAAGCCACCATCAATCAAGGCTGCTTTGGTTCGCTGCTACCTATTTTCAACACGGCCTCTGAAGTGGGTTACGGCGCGGTCATCGCCAGCTTGGCAGGCTTTGCCATCCTTCGCGATGCGGTGCTCAATGTCTCCCCCGGTAACCCCCTCATCTCCGAAGCCATGGCGATGAGCGTGCTGGCAGGCATCACCGGCTCCTCCTCCGGCGGGCTCTCCATTGCACTCCAAACCTTGGGTAGCGAGTATCTGGCCATGGCGCAACAGGCTGGCATCGACCCAGAGCTCATGCACCGCGTGGCGACGCTGGCCGCGGGCGGCATGGATACGCTCCCCCATTCCGGCGCCGTCATCACACTTCTGGCCATTTGCGGGCTGACCCACCGCCAGTCGTATGGCAATGTCGCCATGGTCACCATCGTGCTCCCCATCGCCGCGCTGATGAGTGTGATTACGCTCGGCACCCTATTTGGAAGCTTCTAAAATCGCCAATGCCATGCGATAGTTGATTAACGCGTTAACCAATCCACCATAAGAGACGTGCCATGGCCCTTCAGAAACACCATACGCTGCTGTTGATCGTGCTCGCCAGCTTGGTTATTTCCACGGCCATGGGGCTACGTCATGGGTTCGGGCTGTTTCTCGAGCCCATGAGCAGCGATTTCGGCTGGGGGCGCGGCGTTTTTGCGTTCGCACTGGCCGTCCAAAACCTCATTTGGGGGCTGTCCCAGCCATTTACCGGGGCGCTGGCCGACCGTTTTGGCGCGGCCAAAATCATCGTGGCGGGCGGCATCCTCTACGTACTGGGGCTCTGCTTCATGAGCCTTTCGACCAGCGCGCTCGGCATGACCGTCAGCGCGGGTCTGCTGATTGGCTTCGGCCTATCGGGAACGACGTTTTCGGTGATTCTGGGCGCCGTCGGCCGGGCCGTTCCCGCTGAGAAGCGCAGCATGGCCATGGGGATCGTCAGTGCGGCGGGCTCGTTTGGTCAATTTGCCATGCTGCCCGGCACGCTGGGATTGATCGAGTGGCTAGGCTGGTCCTCTGCGCTCCTGGCCATGGGGGCGATTGCCGCACTCATGATACCGCTGGGCGCCATGCTCAAAGACCGGCCCAGCCCGAAGGCACTGGGCGACTTGAGCCTGCGCGATGCGCTTAACGAAGCGGCGGGGCAAAAAGGATTTTGGCTACTTTGCCTGGGCTTTTTCGTCTGCGGCTTCCAAGTGGTGTTCATTGCGGTCCACTTGCCAGGCTACCTGTTCGATAACGGCTTGGCCGTCCAAGTCGGCACCACGGTGCTCGCGCTGGTGGGTCTGTTCAATATCGTGGGCACCTACACCGCTGGCTGGATGGGGGGTATCTGGTCGAAACCGCGCCTATTGAGCTGGCTTTACCTCATCCGGGGCGTGATCATCACGGCCTTTATCGCCCTACCCCTGACGACGACCAGCGCTTATCTCTTCGGGATCGCCATGGGGCTGTTATGGCTCTCCACCGTTCCGCTCACCAACGGTATCGTCGCATCGGTGTTTGGCGTTCGCCATCTCTCGATGTTGGGCGGCATCGTGTTTCTCTTTCATCAGCTGGGCTCGTTTATGGGCGTGTGGCTGGGTGGATTTTTGTACGACCTCACCGGCCACTACGATACGGTGTGGCAGATTGCCATCGTGCTGTCCGTGGTCGCCGCCGCGCTCCACTGGTTCATCAGTGAGAAGCCGCTGGCACGCCCCTCTGCGGGACAGGTGACGACATGATGCGTTCAAGTCTATGGTGGAGTTTGATTGCCCTACCGATAGTGAGTGGCTTGATATTGCTGGCATGGTGGGGCTGGCACGCACTAGACCCTTCGATGCTGCTGTTAGGCAGCCAACTTTGTTGACTAGAGAACACTCGCAACGTGTCCTAGATCAAAAGAGACGACATGCGTAACCATTACACTGATGAGTATAGACGTATCAGCCATTGAAAAAGGGCACTAATGAACTTTATTCACTCTCTCGCCCTGCAGCTCAAAAACAGTCTTCGGGATTTGCTACCCGTTGTGCTGGTTATGAGCTTCTTTCAAACGCTCGTCATCCAACAACCTCTTCCCGATACATTGGCGCTTTTCGATTTAGCACTAGGGCTACTGTTTGTAGTGATCGGGCTAACGCTCTTCATCAAGGGGCTAGAGCTGGGACTGTTTCCTTTAGGAGAGAACCTCGCACGTGCTTTCGTTCATAAAGGTTCTGTCGTTTGGCTCCTTCTATTTGCTTTTGCACTGGGGTTTGGATCCACCGTCGCAGAGCCAGCACTGATTGCCGTGGCGGCTCGTGCAGCGATTGTCGTCTCCGAAAGCGGTCTGATCGAGAATAGCAGTCTCGCCCAAACGTCCTTTGCGTTCACGCTCCGCATGATCGTAGCGCTTTCCGTAGGCACCGCCGTGGTCGTTGGCGTACTGCGTATCTTTAAAGGCTGGCCGCTGCATTTGATGATCATTGGTGGTTATATTCTTGTACTGCTCTTGACGCTGTTAGCGCCTGCTGAGCTCGTTGGCATTGCTTATGATTCGGGAGGTGTCACGACATCGACCATTACTGTCCCTCTTGTTACGGCACTCGGCGTTGGCTTGGCCACGGCCATCAAAGGCCGCAACCCTATGCTGGACGGCTTTGGTTTGATTGCATTTGCTTCCGTTATGCCCATCATTTTCGTACTGCTTTTCGGTATTGTTGGCCTTGATCTCGTTGCAGAGGGAAGATCATGAATATGCTGGCTGTTTTTTGGGGGACGCTACGCGATATTCTTCCCATCGTGGCGATTATTTTTGGCTTCCAATATTTGGTGATCCGCAAGCCGGTCAAACGGTTTCTTAAGGTCGCTATTGGTTTTTTCATGGTATGGGTAGGACTCTCTGTCTTTTTGATAGGGCTAGAGCAAGCCCTGTTTCCCATGGGTGAGTTGATGGCCAGCCAATTGACACACCCCGATTTTCTACCTGCCATGACAGAGGGAGCTCAGCGGCATTGGAGCGACTACTACTGGGTCTATATTTTCGCGTTTACGATTGGCGCAAGCACTACGATTGCCGAGCCATCGCTGATCGCGGTGTCGATCAAAGCTGGCGAAATATCCGGCGGTACGATCAACCCTTTTACCCTGCGGCTCGCCGTTGCCCTCGGCATGGCCGTTGGAATCACCCTGGGCGCATGGCGCATCGTCATGGGCCTACCTTTGCAGTGGTTCGTGCTAGGAGCGTACTGCCTAGTGATTGTCCAAACCCTACGATCCCCAAAGTCGATTATTCCCCTTGCATTCGATTCCGGGGGCGTCACGACATCGACCATTACCGTGCCGATCATCGCCGCGCTAGGTCTTGGATTAGCCTCCTCGATACCCGGTCGTAGCGCGTTAATGGATGGCTTTGGAATGATCGCGCTTGCCTGCCTATTCCCTATTATCACGGTAATGGGATACGCCCAAATTGCTCGATGGCGAAGCAATAGGCCATCGAAAATACAGCCGCTCTCAGGCACGTCAGTGACAAAGTCTCATCAAGGAGATACCCATGCGCTTTAAACTCATTGTCGCGCTTGTAGAAGATGAGCTAAGCGACCAGATACTTCAGGCAGCTAGAGATGCTGGAGCCACCGGCGCCACTGTCATCAATAACGCGCGTGGCGAAGGCTTAAAAAAAGCAAAAGGCATTTTTGGCATGGACATTACGTCGCAACGTGACGTGCTGCTCTTTTTAGTGGAGGAGCATATTAGCCGTTCAATTCTCGAAGCGATCGCGGAAGTGGGTGCATTTGACGACACGTCGGGAACAGGCATCGCCTTTCAGCTAGACGTCGAGGATGCGGTAGGCGTCGCACACCAAGTGAAATCCCTCGAAGATGCATTCGATCAACCGCTAGGCTAGAGAGAGGCTTTAACAATGGCAAGCTCATCACTGACGGAGCGCACTGCCCAGGACGTCATGCACTCCCGCTATGTGACGACCGATGGTTTTATGACCGTTACTGACGGCATTGAACTAATGAGGCAATACGATGCCACCGCTATCATCGTTGATAGGCGCGATGAGAAAGATGAACTGGGGCTTGTGTTAGCCTCTGATATTGCTAAAAAAGTGCTCGCAGTCAATCGCTCTGCAGACCGTGTAAGCCTTTACGAAATCATGAGCAAACCGATCATTAGCGTCCGTCCGGAAATGAATATTCGCTATTGCGCTCGCCTGTTTGCTCAGTTTGGTTTATCCCAAGCACCGGTCGTCGATGCAAAACACAGCGTCATTGGGATCATCGACTACCCACGGCTCGTCATCGGGTGGGAAACTAATTAGCGCCTCCCAAGCTTCGATGCCGCCAAAGCCGCATCAGCACACCGTGCTTTGGCGAAAACAGCAGCGCCGTGAAGAAGCACCCCGTTGCTACCAAGACGATGGTGCCACCGGACGCTACGTCAAACGCAAACGAGAGCCATAGCCCCAACACGGCAGACCCCACCCCAATCCCCACGGAGATAAACAGCATCGTTTTGAAGCGGTCGGTCAGCAAGTGGGCCGTGGCGCCCGGCGTAATCAGCATGGCCACCACGAGGATGATACCGACGGTTTCCAAACTGGCCACGATGGTGAGCGTGAGCAGTAGAATCAAACCGTAATGTATCACTCCCGTATTGAAGCCAAGCGCTTGGGCCTGCGTGGGATCGAAGGCGTAAAGCATGAGCGGACGATAAGCCAGCCATACCACCAACAGCGCAACAAGGCTGGCCGCCAACGTGAGCAATAGTGCCGACTGCTGCACTCCGAGCACGTTGCCAAACAGGATATGCATCAAGTGAGTGCTAGAGGCGATCTTACTGATCAAGACCACGCCCAGCGCAAATGCCCCGGTAAACATGATCCCCATGGCGGCATCGGATTTGATGCGCGTGTGCCGCTCGATTGCCCCAATACCGAGCGACGTCAGCGCTCCAGTGACGAAGGCACCGATAAAAAAAGGCAGGCCCAGCAGGTAGGCAACCGCCACCCCAGGCAGCACCGCATGAGAGATCGCATCCCCCAGCAACGACCAACGCTTGAGCACGACGTAACACGAAAGCATGCCGCAGATGGCTCCCACCATCATCGACGTGAGCAGCGCACGCTGCATGAAGGCGTACTGAAACGCCTCTGATACGCTGTCGGGCATTAGGTTCACGGGCACCATCAGCGCCGCAATGAGCCCCGCCACCAGCGCACTACTCCAAACATCCAACGTTTCTAACATTCAAGTCGCCTATTCTTTGCTGGCAAATGCAGGAAGGCGGACACGCCCGACATCCGCTGGAGAATTTGCAATAGAACTCACCGCAAGTTCGGCCAACTTGCTATCGCTCAGCATTTCGTCGGGCGCGCCCTCGCCGCGAATGAATCGATTGATCAGTACCACATGGTCCACGTAGCGACGCGCGCCCGGCATATCGTGCGTCACCATCACGATGGTTCGCCCGGCTTCGCGTTCGCGTTTGAGCACGTCGAGAATGAGTCGCTCGCTAGGTGGGTCGACCCCCGCGAGCGGCTCATCGAGCAGCAGGATACTCGCCTCTTGCGCTAACGCACGCGCTAGCAGCACGCGTTTTTTTTGTCCGCCCGATAAGGCCCCGATCGGCCGCTCGGCATATGCCAGCATATCAACGTCGTTTAACGCCTTTTCCACCGCATCACGATGCCGTGACGAATGCCAACGCGCAGGAAGCAGCCTCCGCCACCACGCATCTTGACGCATGTGGCCATAGCGGGCGCTCATCACGGTTTCCCACACCGAAATAGGGAAGTCCCACTCGATGGCCTCTCGCTGGGCCATGTAGGCAATGCGCCCGGCTTTTCGATGATGCTCGATGGCTTGACCAAATGCCGTCACGCGGCCGCGTAAGGGTTTCATACTACCGGTCAGCACGTGAAACAGCGTCGACTTGCCAGCCCCATTCGGTCCGACGATGGCCGTCCAACGCCCGCTTGGCAGCGAGAGGTGAATATCCTCTAGAACGGGCTGACGCTGGTAAGCCGCATAGACACCGCTCACATCGATGGCGCTGGCGGGTTGAGACGGTAGTGAGGACATTGTGATTTACTCGCTAGCCAAGTAGCGACGCAGCAAGGCAACGTTATGACGCTGCATGGCAAAGTAATCGGCAGCCTCCCCGTCAGGCTCACTCAACGAGTCGACATACAGCGGCCCGGCAACGGGAAGCCCCGTATCACGTGCGATACTGGTCACATGGCGGTCAGAAATCGTGCTTTCCCAAAACAGTGCCGCCGGTTGACGCTCGTTGATTCGATCGATGACCCGCATCAACTGACGCGGAGAGCCCTCTGTTTCGGCATTGGTCCCCCAAACGCCGTCGTGCTCGAACCGATACGCGTCGGCAAAGTAGAGAAAGGCTGCTTCACTGGAGAGCAGCACGCGGCGCTCTTCGGGAATGGCTTCGAGCGTTTCTTGGAGCTCGACATGTAGGTCGTGCAGTTGCGCTTCCAGTGCCGCTGCACGCTGCTGAATCGCATCGGCTTGATGGGGCAGGCTATCCTCCAACGTGTTGGCAATGGCTTGTACATAGGCACTGGCAGCCCGCGGGTCCATCCACAGGTGTGGGTCCACGTCGCCTTCCATCTCACCGGTGACGATCGTTTGCGTCGGGTAACCCGACGCCTCTGCCACGGCGATCATAGGTATGTCATCGTTGACCGTCGCCGATACTTGGCGCATCCACTGCTCGAGCTGATAGCCGTTATAAAAAACGATGTCGGCGTCCTCGAGCGCAGCAAAATTATCTGGGGTTAGCTCCCACTCGTGCACTTCGGCGTTGATCGGTGTCAGCACCGTGACGTTCGCATCATCGCCGGCCACTTTCTTCACCAAGTCGCCAAGAACTGAAAACGTCACGGCAATCTCGATGGGCGGATTTTGCAACTCATCGGCCTGAGCACTGGTCACAACGCCACACCAGGCGAACGGCACGCTCAAAGCTGCTAGCAAGTATGGTTTAGCCACTGGATCTCTCTTCTGTGCTAGGCTCGTGTTACAGATAACTTTAGCTCAACAAAAAAGCAATGTGCAAACAGTTTAGCCTTGGCTAACAATTATCTTCAAAAATGCGCTACCATCGCCAATTAACGTTTCCACTAACTTTGATAACCTTTGCCAATGAGTGATCACCAACAGCGGCGCACCTCCTCCCCCTCTGGACACAGTGGTGATGCACTACCGCCTGTGGAACAGCACGCACAGCAGTATGAAACGGTGCGCAATGCACACGAAACCGAGTTGATCGAAGATTATGTCGAGCTAATTGGCGATTTAATTCGGCATCGCGGCGAGGCACGCGCCGCCGATATCGCCAATCGTATGGCAGTAAGCCAAGCAACCGTATCGAAAATGATTCGTCGCTTGAATGAACTAGGATTAGTGACCAGCAAGCCCTATCGCTCGCTTTTTTTGACCGAAGAGGGTCAGAAAATGGCGGAAACGTCTCGGGCTCGCCACGACATTGTATTGCACTTTTTACGGGCGCTCGGCGTAGATGACAGTACGGCAAGAATTGATGCCGAAGGGATGGAGCATCACGTCAGCGATAAGACGCTCACCATCATGCAGCGCTTCACCGAACAGCAGATTAAGTAGCCGCCCTCTCTCCCTAGCGGGGCACCCGAAGTGTAAAGTCATCGAACCACGTTAAGTGATTCGATGACTAAACCGAATGTTATCGGCCTCTAGCATAGAGCGTATTCAGATCTTGATATTATCCGCCACCTTCCAGACACCAGGTGAATTCCTTAGTGCCTTCTGCAGTGCGTGCGAAACTATGAATGCAGTATCACGGTAGACTCATTAACCTTAATCTACCCCAAGCGCTTTGACCACTGCGTCAATCGGTTCGGCATAGAAACTGGTTTGAAACTTGGTGAACAGCTCACCGGGGATGGTAGGAATATCCATGGCACTGCTCATGGGCAGGGTGACGCGCTTGCCACCGGCGTCGAAGGCAACCTGCAGGCATTCCGCTAAGCTTTCGACGGGTTTTAGGCTTCCTCCCAGGCTCATATCGCCCAGCACGACCATTTGGCTCTGAGTAGGTTTACCTACCAGCCCTGAAGAGAACGCGACCAAGCTGGCGAGTGAGAGGTCACGCAAAACGCCGCTATTTTGCAGGTCGACCACATGCAGGTGGAAATCGTGCTCTAGCACCTTGCGGGCTCCGCTGATGCGGCTGGCATTGGCCTTGAAGTAATCGAACGCCATTTTGACCTGCTCTTTGGCGGCGGTGGAGTTCCAGAGCCCTGACATGGCCAGCTTGCCACTGCCTGCGGTTACCTGCATTTCGATGCGATAAACCCCCGGCATGCCCTTATCACTCAGGCCAATGGTATGCACCACCCCTGGCTTGCCCTGGCCTTCTGGAATCAGGCCGCCACCGCCCTGCTCTTTCACCGACACAAAGTGCTCTTCCAGGGTCTCTTTGTCGATGTAGCTGAAATGAACATCGTAAAACTCCATGCCACCAATCTTTTTCAGCTGCTCCTTCACGCGGCGGCGTACCTGCATGGCGTACTCAAGGCAATCCCGCACATCATCTTTCATCAGCCCTTGTGAACCGCCGCCATGGGGAAACATCAGCTTCAGCAGGCCCGACACCGTTTTACGTACCGCGATCACGTCACGCTGGTTGAGGTTATCACCCAACGAGAAGTAGCGATCAATCGCATCAGCGAAGCTGCGCTTGCGCATTTCACGGAAGAATTCCGCTAGGTAATCGACGATAAACCCATAGCGCTGAGTGAAGAATGAGGGCCGCATCTTGGGGATTTCCCAGCCGGGAATATAGGCATGGAAGCGATCAAAGAACGCGGCATCAATCATGGCATCAGGGAATGGCGTCAATAGGTGGCTGGTTTTCACCAGCGACTCCACGCTTTGGTTGATGTTGCCAACGAACACCATCGAGGCTGAGGCTTCCATCTGTTCGCGCCCACGGGCAAAAGAACCAGAGGCCATGTAATCCTTCATGATCTGCACCCCGTCCTTATCCTTGAACGAGATACCGGCCACTTCATCGAATGCCACCAAATCCCACATACCCACCAGGCCAATGCGCCGTGAGCTCATGTTGTAGAACAGATTAGCCACCGTGGTTTGCCCGCCGGAGACCAAAATGCTGTTGGGCGAGCACTCTTTGTAGATATGGCTTTTGCCAGTGCCCCGTGGCCCTAGCTCGCAGACGTTGTAGTTGTTCTCGACAAACGGAATCATCCTGGCCAGCAGATGCCACTGCACGCTCTCATCCAGCTCGGCAGGTTCCATACCAATCGAGCGAATCAGCACCTCACGCCATTGAACATTGGTGAACCCACGCCGCCCTTCAAACAGCTCGTCCATGTTCATGTGAGGCATCTGAATCGGCTTGAGCAGGCTGACACCAAACGGCGAGCTTGTTTGCCCCTCTTCATGAAAGTAGCTGAGCGTGGCAATCACCCAAATACCGCCTACCAGCAGCTTCTCGTGCTCTTTAACAATGCCTGCAGATATTTCGGCATCTTTGATGCCCAGGTTACTGAACGCCGCTTCATAGCGGTCTTTTTTCTCATTAAGACGCACCGTGACACGATCAATCACCTTGAAGCTGCCGCGTTCGCGCACGATGGATTTCACTTTCTCCGCTTCATCCGGGCGAACGTAGTTATCCGTCAGAATGGCCTTGACGTTTTCCAATCCCGTAGCGATCACCTCCGCATCGTCTGAGGCGCAGTACATACCCAACAGGTACTCCAGCACGTACACGGGCACGTTAGCGCCCTCTTTCACGCGCTGGGTGAGATCCTTACGCACCACGCGGCCCGCAAAGTGCGTGTTGAGCAGCGTATCCAGATCGGCGTCCTGAAGGGCATCGGTCACGTGCGTGGCGGAAGATGAGTCAAAATCCATGTGGGCGGTCACTCCTGAACGACGAAAAAAGCACAATGCACAAACATAAAAGCTTCCCAGCTGATGACGGGCCTAGAAAAAATCATCCGTAAACGCGAGATCGATCACCACTCGGTAGCGCTCCCGCTCGGTGCCCAGGTCTTTATCGCGCAGCACCAGGAAGTAGTCATTCTTACGGTCAAATGACGTGCCCGATAGCGAGAGGCGCACCGACTTCATGCGCTCGTTCATATTGTCGCTTGCGCTATCGAAGGTCACGACTTCTTCACTGGAAACCACCTCGCTGCCCGCGTAAATCGCCACCGACAGCGTGACCGGGCGGAGGCGCTCGCTGACCGCTTCGGTTTGCAGCAGGTCGAAGCGCTGAATGTTATTGACCATCTTCAGCGATGCCTTGGGTGAGATCACTTCCACCTTGCGGCTAGTGCGCTTTTCTACCTTCTCGCCCCGTAGCTGCTGAACGGTGAGCACGGGCACCACAATTTCCTGGGGCATAATGCCCCCGTGTACAAAGCGCGCCCCGCCGACAAAGTGAAAACGGTGTGCGCCTTTGGGTATCCAGAACTGGGTGTCGCAGGCGGTGCCTGCCGTATCGCGGGTATGGCCGTGCCACACGCTGGGGTTGTCGGGCAGCGACTCGCCCAGCACATAGCGCTTTTTGCTTTTGAAGGCCGACGTTGGCTTGTCTGACAGCGCCGTGCGGTCGGTAGCATCCAACGCGCTGCGCTGGAACAGGAAACCGTGGTCGGCGGTGACCAGCACCGTGCTGGTGTTCAGGTGCATGAGAATTTTACGGGTCAGCTGATCCAGCTCATCAATGGCATCCTCCACCGCTGCAAACGTCTCGCTTTCAGTGTTAGCGGCATCCCCACGGGCATCCACCACGTTGTGGTAAACGTACATCAGCTGCACGCCTTTGATCTTTTCACGTCCTTCTTCACGGCTCCAGCCTTTTACGTCCTCGGCGGTCACGGCTAACGCCTCCCCGCCTAGCGCGGCTTTGAGTAACTTACTGCGGTTCGCCGTGCCTTGGGTGGATTGGCCATTTACCAACACCGTATCGCTGCCCGGCTGATAGCTGAGCTCTCGGTGCGGTAACAGCGAGGCCATCCCCAGCGTGGTGTAGCTAGGCACCACACCTAACTGGCTTTTTAACGTCGCTTCGCTATAACGCTTAGCATTAATGCGCTCACGCAGCTCTTCCGCCGCTTCATAGCGGAAGGCATCGCTAATCACCACCACCACACGCTTTTGACGGCTAGCGGCTAGCTGGGGCTGCACCCAGTCGCGGTAAAAGTGTTGCTGGCTGGGGATATTGGGCAACTTCCAATGAGTGAGCCGCTGTTCGGCTTCCACGCGCTCGCTCCAGTTACGGGTGAGCTGGCCTAGGAACCACTCGTCATAACAGCGCTCAACAGCGGCATCCAGGTTTTTAAGCAGCTCCACGCCAGTGGCATCCGATGCCACCGCGTAATGACGATAGGCGGTATCAAAACGGTAGAGATCTGTTTGGTAAGCGTGGTAGAGCGCCTCAACACTCTCGTAATGAAAGCCTTTGGCATGCTGGTGACGCAGGCTAAACAGCGCAATCGCTGCCGTCAGTGCGGCATACAGCTGCCGATAGCGCTCGCGGCGGGCATCGTTTTTATGCCGCGATGCCCAATAACCGTCCAGGCGCGCCACAATGATGCTGTCGAACAGTTTCAGGTCGCGGGCATCCGCCGTGGGAATCGCCTGGCAGAGATCGACAATGATCTGCTTCTCCACCACCTCAAACGTCGCCACATGGCTTAGCTGCTCTAGCGGCACATCCTGCAGCTTGTCATCAATGCGCTGGGCATCTGCCACCCACCCGGAGATCACATCGAACGCGGGGTAAAAGCGCGAGCTATCTCGCCAGCGGGTGAGCAGCGCCCGCGAAGATGCTCGCGCATTAACAGAGGGAATGGCCACCTGACGCGCCCAGTCAGGAATATCAGAAATGCTCTCGCAGTAGCCAGTAATCAATAACCGCAGCATTAGCTGGCCGAAGTTTAGCGGCGCTTCACCGTTGAGTTCTGCTTGGCTAGCGGGGTAACCCACCTCGGCCTGCAGAGCACGCACCAGCGCAGGCACCAAGGCGTACTTCTCGGCTTCGACCAACGCCGCTGGGTTCGTCTCTAACCCCAGCTCATTGGCCACCGCTTCTTCAGCCAAGTGGAACAGCAGCGTGGCCACGTCAAGAGACGTGGCCCCCACCACCACGGCCAGCATCGCCAGATCCAGCTCATCTTCACTAAGAGAAGGCGTGACCAAACGCTTCAACGCTTCGATTCGCTTACGACTGGCCAAGAACGCCTGCCGCTGCGCCAAGTGCTCGCGCAGTACATGGCGGGTTAGGCCCAGCTCATTGAAAATCATTGAAACGCGGTCGGCGTAAAAGCGGCCAGAGTACAGCTTGATATCCAACAGCCAGTCCTCTTCTGGGGCTGGCTCGGCGTAGGGAAAATAGAGCAGCGTGGGCGTTTCCGGCTCTTCCAGCTCCAGGCGTAGCTTCACGCCCAGGGTGGACTCCCCCGCCATATTGATCACCTGAACGCCTTCCAGCGCGAGCTCATCCAACGACTCAGCAAAGTGGCCAGGGGCGTCGTACCAGAACACAATCCGATGACGGTCGGTGAAGAAGGCGTGTTGTAAGCCCTGCTGGAGTTGGTCGAGCTGCATCTAACTTCCCTGCCGAATAATCAAGTTCACAACTGCTTCCAGCCGGTGTTTAAAAGCATTTAGAGAAGGCATATCGATATTCTCCCAATGTATATTTCCGTCTTTGGCAGTTTCAGATAACTCATCTGCCGAGGTTTGCCCCTGGAGCGCCGCATCAAGCTGATTTTTGAGCGCATGGGGGCTATCATCATTGCCCGAGGCTTCCTCCAGCGCAGCGCAATGTTGGTAAGGAGACTCTGGCTTCAATGCACATAACAACCAAGCTTCGGATTTAGGCATAGGAATCATCGCTACGCCATGTGGAAAACCTTCCGCCTCAAAGCCTTGCAGCACGGAGTTATATTTCGTTTGCCAATCGCCACGCCCAGCAGATGCCGTACCGTCACTATCGCGAAACAGCACCGCAATCACGTCGTCACCAATCTCAGCTGCTAGTTCTTTTGCACACTGCGCTAATGCACGCGCATTATTAAAGTAATAGCCTGTTTCTTTTGCGCGTTTTTTACCCGGCAAACGACTAGGCTTCTTCACGGCGGATGGCCTTGTCGCAACCAGGTGCTGCTTACTCACAAAGTTAACAAGTCCGGCTTGAAGGTGAGAGAACTCATAGCCCTGCACCTGTTCTACCCACTGATCCACCAGCCATGCCATTGGCCCCGGCTTAAAAGCTTCCACGCGACAGGCTTCTGCCGCTGGGTAGCACACGCCTATATCACTGGGGCCTTCACCGCTTAGCAGCAGATACATCCTTGCCCCCCTTAGCGCTAAGCGATTGAATTTCAGTGGCTAACTCCGTTAGCTGAGTATCAATAAACGCCTCACCCGGCCCCATAAACTGCAGTTTCTCTGCCAGTGAAGGTATTTCAAACAGACGTATTGACTGGGTGGCCCCTTTGGCATTTTTATACAAATAAATAACGCCTTGCTTGGCAACCTCGTCTTCCAAATAATTGAGAATAACAGGACTATGCGTGGTCACCATCACTTGGTGCTCGCTCTCGACCAGTGCATCTACCAAAAACTCGACAAGCTCTGGGTTAATGCCGTTTTCAATTTCATCGAATAGTAAAAAATGCTCATCGGACGCCAGCTGTGAAAGCACCGCCAGTAGGCGTAGCAAACCATCATTAACATGGCGCGCAGGCGTGCTCAGTACCTTGCCGCTAAACTGCTCGGCAATATCCAGATGCTTCCAACCAGAGCGCAACGAGCGGGTATCAATACTGGCCAGCTGAGGGTAGGCATGTTGCAGTTTCTCCAACAGCCGCTGACGAACCTCACTACCCTGCTCATGCAGATACGCAGAAAGCTTTTGTCCGCCCAAGCCTAAATGCCCTGCTGAATCTCGTGTGCGTTGGCGAAGGTGCTCTGGCGAAAGTAAATCCAGCGAGCGAATATTGGCTAGTACTTCTTTAAGCGCCTGCAGCGGCTCACCTATCTGTTTACGTTTTAGCTGCGAGAGAATCGAGCCTTGGTACTCGAACATAATTTCGCTTCTTACATCACGTAGACTGCCCTGCTTCACGCTGCGGTCTATCCAGAACTCAGCATCTTCTACTTTCAAGAGCCGCACACCATCACAGAAAGCCTCTTCCGTTGTGCAGCGCAACGACTGTCGATTAAAGCTGGCTGACCACTCAATTAAACCGTGCTTTTCCGTCTCAACCTGAACCGAAATATCGACATTTTGCTTAGCCGTCAGCTTCGAACCCAGGTCTCGCGGCTCCCATTGGCGCTGTTCTAACCAGCTATCAATATCACCGCGCATCTGCTGCGAAATGAAGTCCAACGCCTGAAGCACGGTTGATTTACCCGCACCGTTAAGCCCCACCAAGCAGCTAAAACGCGACAAGCCTATTTCAAAATCAACCAACGATTTGAAATTATCGATGCGTATTTGATGAATCATGTGGATGTCACCCCTATACAATTTGCGCTGCTGTCACCCATTAGGTTTGAAGCTCCATTTCCACCGCTGACTCATCCCCACAGTGAATGAAAAAGCACCCTTTGGCGGTACGCAAGGATGAGAGCTTAAACCAGCCACGGCCAGATTTCTCATCGCCCTCATCATTGCCCGACCAACTGAAATCGATACGCTTGCCGCCTTCTGAAAGGCGGTAGTCAAGCTGGCCTTCAACAGCACCGAAGATAAAATAGCCGAGTCCATTATCATCAAACCGGAAGTGGCCCGGCTCAATCAAATCGACAAAGTCCTGATCCCACGTTTCCATCCAGGTGATACGCCAGCGGCCAATAGGAGTTGTCATCAAAGCTCCATACATTGCACTTTATGGATTGATTTCATCTGCGAAGATATCATGCTCAATAGCATCCTCAATCGCGGAATCTAGGCGTATAAGCAACGCCTCAAACGACTCGCCAGGCCGCCTAGCTAACATCGCAAGGCAATTAGCTTCATCGCTTGCAGAAGCACCGCAGCGCACCGGCCCAATTCTACCGATGGTGATTTCACCCTCGTTATCAATCAGCTCTTCGATATTTTTTAGCTTCATCAATACGGCACCTTTTAATTGCGGGGCACAAGCGGTTTTCCATACAAAAGCCCCTTCAGCTCAAGAGTAGCGATCTTGTCGCTACGAACATCCGCCAGAATCTGATTCACCGCTGCTTGCTGACCTCATACTTCGCCATGCGGTGACTCTTCAATTAACTACGGCCTACCTTCGCTGCTGTTCCCATTTACAAACCAACGCAGTCATTCCCGCGTACACTTGGCGGTAATTCTTTCCGCCGGACACGCACGGGCGACCTATCACTCATAAAAAAACGTAAGGCATTGCTATGCCTTACTCTGCACCTGTTTCTTTGGCATTGGTGATGCTTTGTATAAAATGGGCAACTCATACCCTCTTCTCTTTATATCAGGATGAGCATCAGCGATCTTCAAAAAACCTATTACTTGCAAAAAAGATATAAAATCGATTGCATCGTCTTCTGTGATATCAGGAATATTTCCTTTGATCCACTTAAAGTCAAATTTAGTTTTATTTCCTCTTTTAGCCAAAAAAACCTCAAAGCTTTTAGTCCATCTACCTTCTAAAGTACCCACATTCTTAACATAGGTATTTTTAGCCGACACATAAGCATCATACACACATTTCTTTTTGAACAAATCCCATTCCCAGTCATTATTTACCAAGACAAGCTCAGAAATCTGGTCAGGATTTTCTTCATAATAAGACGCAACCTGGTTAACCACTTCTTTAAGAAAAATAAGAATATAGCGAGGAGTACAAACATTATTACCATCTAAAAAATGACTACTCAAAAACTCAAAAGTTGAAATCTCCACATACTCTTGCTTATCATTACAATAATGGATGAGATCCCTAGGAAACAGCTTAGTGATAATCGATTTATCGAATTTCTCAAAAAGACTGGTCTCTCTTTCAACTTTTTCTTTTTTTCTAAAAAGAAATTTCACAAATTTCGGCGCATTAGGACTCAGTAGTATCTTTTCTCTTAAACTTAAATCAAACTCACTTAGGTCAGTTGCTTGCAAAATCTCTTCAGGGCGCACAATTTTTTCATTTTTAAGCGCAATAATTATTCTAGTAGCCAAAAATCTAAGGGTTTCATCCTTACTCCACCGCAAAAAAATTACATTATCACTTACTTTGTCATAGCCTAATGAAGAAAAGTCTAGTCTATCAAACAAGTCTGCGCGAAGAAAAACTTTTAGGTTTATATATTGATCTGAAGAAAGGTCGTCATCAACATCTAAGAGGGCACTTATAAATTCTTTTTGGGTTATATATTCAACACCAGCTACAAACTTGTCAATTTTGTCTATAATTACGGTAGCACGCTTAAAACCACGTTCTTTTATAGCCTTAGAAATAGCCCTCTGAACTTCTTCTAAATTTATTTTTCCTTTATCAGCTTCCTTTTTATCTAATAAGCCAGCTTCAAAAGAAATAGGGTTATCAGCGATACGCGCTTCTAATTTCACCTTTGCACTTGAAACCAAATTCTTTATTTTAGTGACAATATCCGAATAGCTATCTGCACTATTTGAAGCAATTAGAAAACCGTTAATCTCTTTTTCAGCATCGCTCGCAGGGAACCCCTCCTGTTGTGAAATTGATATTGCCACTTTAGATAGAACATTAAACTTCCATAACAACTGATAGAGTGTCTTTTCTTCCTTTCCTTGATAGTACTCTTTAACGAACTCACCTAACTCATTAAACGAAATAGCTTCTTCTAAGCTTACTATCATATCTTCCTTGTAAGAACCGATATTCTGGGAATTAAATTTCAAAAGCCTAAATAGCGTACTCTTCCCTGTGCCTATTGCTCCGACAATAATTGAATTTTTATTTAAGAAAAACTGACGCACTGATGACGTCACAATAAACGCTTCTTCAGCAACACAATCCCTATGCCCATCAGCACTACCAAAGTTAAGAGTTCTTAAACAACTTATTGGAAAATGATCCGGAAGTGATTTTTTAGCTTTTTTATTACCCACTCAACATTCTCCATTTGAATGATTAGCAAACATATCACATAGCAACGCTTTATAGTTGAATTCACGCACCGCCGCATTGATCCGGCAAATGCAGCATACTTCCGCCGCAGGCAGCCTTCTAAATCTTACACCGCCTTCTCCCCCGTCACGGCCTTCACTTCCGCCAACAAATCCCCAAACTTCCCGTAGTTCACCTTCACCCCATCATCCAGATCCAGTGAAATACGCTGGTCGGCGTAGTGGCGCAGCTTCTCGTCGAAGGTGTTGAGTTCGGCTTGTTGCTTGTAGAGCTTGCTCAATTCCTTCTCGATGGCTTTTGCTTCGGCGGCGGAGGTGCTGGCGTCTTTGTCTTGCTCTAGCTTTTCCACGTAGCTGGCGAGCTTGGTGGTGAGCGGGATGACGTAGTCGGTGCGCATCTCGGCTAGGGTGCTTTCGTTGTAGCGGTGCAGGTAAACCAAACACTCGAAGGCTTTCTGCTTGCCGGAGGAAAACAGCCAGTAAATGGGGCGTTTCTTGTAGGTGCGCAGGTGGTCTTTGAAGAACTGGGTGCTTAGGTAGCGGCGAATGGTGTCCAGGGCAGCCTCGCCTTTCTTGGGCTTAATGGCGTGCAGGCAGAGGCTTTCGGCGACGAAATCGAGGTTTTCTTGCAAATGTTCCTCACCCCACACAGTACGCACGAAATCGCGGAAGCGGTTGGTGGCGTCGTCGGGGAACCATTCCTGATCGGTGAGCGGGATGATGGCATTGTCATCCGGGGCGAAGTTTGGCTCGGGGATCTGGGCGAGGTAGTCGCGGACGGTTTCGCCCTGACTGGCGAGGATCAGGCCGGGCTTGTCCAGCGAGTAGCGGCCCATCATGCAGCCGATGGCGTAGCTGACCAGCTCTTTGAGAGTGTCGCACTGAAGCAGAGCTTCCAGCTCTTCCTCGGAACGGTTGCCGCCGTAGCGGTAATGGGGGTTGCAGGTGAGGGTTATATCCTTCAGTAGCACATCTGAAGAAACTTCATTCTGCAGACCGTAGATGTTGATAAATAACGTGTTATTTTTCTCCTCCAACAACTGCATGCCACGCGTCATTTCGCTCCAAGTAGCTCGTATATTATGGTAATTATCTTTTAACCTTTTCCCGTGATCATGACCACCAAAAAGGGGAAAAGTACTGAATCTCCACGATACCTCATAGAGGTCCCAATCACATTTTGCTATACTTATAGCATTTTTATAAATCAAATTTAGCTGATCTTTTTCACGCTGTATTGATTCAACATCAAAAGGAAGGTCACCTACACTACTAGATATAAAATGTAGCGTGGGATTCATAGTTTCGATAAGCTTCGTCCCTACCTTAGAGCACAAGAACGGCAAAAAAATATCAGCATCCACACCAAACAGCGACGGTGCTTCAACATTAAAAACGAAACCTGACTCTAAAAGGCGCGCACTAAAATGCGAGCTAGTTGTATGAGACCAAGTAACAGCTTCTTGATAATAGCGGTGTGTATTTTTTATTATCCTTGTGGGTGAGCCATATAGCTTGGTAGCGAATTTATACAGTTCCTCACCACCGCCTTTCCAGTTCAAAACAAAATCATTATTTCCATACCATTTGCGATACGGCCCACCTTTTTTATGTGGAAACCATTTACAATCACTAAGCCTTGCTAGATCAGCATTTTTCGCTTCAAATTCTACGTTCTTTACAGATACTTCGAACCACAACCTGAGAAATCTGTTGTTATCACTTGTTTGAAGACCTGACCCTGTCTCACCCAGCTCTCCAATCTTGGGAAATTTAGCGTAGGCTTCATAAACACCATCACCCAAGTCATACGCCACCGGACTCCCCGGAATCTTCTTAAAATCATCCGGCTTGGCGTCATAGAACCAGCCGCAGTCGCGGTTCTGAATGGCTTCAAGCGTCTTCGGGCCTTGATTGGCAGAGCCACGAAAATCCGACAGCCGAATATAGCTGCCGGTGTAGCTTGCGATATGGCCTTTACTCAGCGTGAAGGTACATATTGGCACCGTTGCCCCATCAAAGCCTGAGTATTCCAACTGAATCAAGCTGGTGATGACATCTTCTTCAATCAGTCGCTTACGCAGCTGCTCGTAGCTGGAGATAAACATCCAGACGAAGGGCGTCATAAAGCCAAGCTGGCCATGCTCCTTGGCAAAGTCTAGATTGCGGACGATATAGGCCGAAAATAGATCCTTTTCGTAGCCTTTGTAGGCATCTTTTAGGTATTTCTTCACCGCTGGCGTTTGATACTTACTGCCCATATACGGCGGATTCGCCACTACCGCATTGTAGCGCTGCGCCAATACCCAAGCCTGCTGCACTACCGGCACCAGCCGCTGGGCGGCGGCCTTTTGCATCATATCGCCGATGTTGGTGAGTTCGGTCAGGTCTTGCAGCAGTGCTTTCAGCGGCACTTCCCATTCATTGGGCACTTCAATCAGCGAGCCGAAGGTTTTGGCATCTTGAAAGCGCTCAATCAGGTCGGCCATCAGCTTGTAAGTGGCATCGTTGCTGGAAAGGTCTTGCTGTTCGCTCTCAAACAGACTTTGGGATTGGCCCTGGTGCCAGTCGCCGGTGAGGTTTAAATCGCGCCATAGGGTGTTGGCATCCAGGTGTTGGCTGCTTTGCATGGCCAGCACGTTCAGCCGCACATTCCTGCCTAAAATGCGTCGGTCGTCTTCGCGGGCTTTCATCAACAGCGCAAAGCCGGCAAGCTGGGCGGCGCGGTCGTCGATATCCAGGCCGAACAGGTTGTTTTCCAGAATCAGCTTGGGGATGTCGCGGGTGCGGTAGCCGCGCTCTTCGTAGATCGCCTTCAGCACGTTGTAGGCTTCGACCAGAATATGGCCGGAGCCGCAGGCGGGGTCGAGTACCTTGATGGTCTCGGGGTCGATACTCTCCGGGGTGATGGCATCCAGCTGGGCCTGTACTTCTGGCTCCTGCTCGGCGGGCTCGATGTAGTACGGCATCTCGGCCTTGAGTGGCGAGCCTGGGTAGGTTTGCAGCCACTGGCGGCCTACCGAGTTCTGCACCAGGTATTGCACGATCCAGTTGGGGGTGAACAGCTGGGTGGCGGCGGGGATGTCTTCGCTTTTCACCACCTTGCCGATCACTTCGTCCTTCTTATCGCTGATGTAGAACTGGTAGAGCCAGCCAATCACTTCTACGTCCTGCCAGTCGTCTTCGGGAATCGCTTCCACCAGCTCGCGGATCAGCGAATCGGTCTTGGTCAGGTTGTTGGGCAGCAGCAGTTCGCTGGCGTCGTCCAGCGGCTCGAACAGGAACGGCATGGCGTCATGCAGGGCGTGGCACTGGGCCAGCAGCAGCTCGCGGTAGAGGGTTTCATCCTGGGTGCCGTCGAGCTTGAGTTCGCGCACGCGGGCGGTGTCTAGCCCTGGTAAATCTACCTCTAAGCATTCCTCCAGAATCTGGAACTGCCCGGCTTCGCCCCCTGCCCCACTCAGCACGCGGCGGCCGTGGTCCAGGTAGCCGTGAATCTCCATATAGCGAATGGCGCACAGGCGGTTGAACCAGCTATAGGCGGCCTGCTCTATCGCTTGAGTAAAGCCATCGCGCTGCACCCACGCGGCCAGCGCTTCCCGTGCGCGCTTTAAGTGGGCGGGCACGGTGTGGGTTTGGCCATCCTGAGCAGTCATCACCAACACATCGCCCTTTAGCTCCAGGGGGGCAATCACCACACCGCCTTTGCCCTCCGGGCTAATGCCCACTCGGGCCGCCTGGCGCGTCATGGTGTCGATAAAGCGGGCGCGGGCCTTGGGGGCGTATTTTTTGATGTTGGCGGTGTTCATGTTAGATCCTTGAAAGTGTCTTGCAAAAAGCGCTGGCCTTGAGGGGTTAAGCGGTATTGTTGAAGGCGGCTATTGGGCTTTTCGGGCAGCGTCATTTCAATCAGCTGCTGCTGGCGTAAATTGCCTACTTGTTTATTGAGCTCACCGGAAACGCCCTTGTGACCCAGCTCACGCGCTATGGCAGCTTTACCCAGCGGCTCCTGCTGCAGTATCAACAGCACTCTGGCTGCCAGCGCTGACTCTAGCCGTGACTCTAGCCGTGACTCTGACTGCACTGACTCAGCCTGGGTCACTGAAGCTGACTGCTGGATAGAAACCGGCGTTGCCAGCCGAATACTCAAACGCACGCGGTTGGCAATTTCTTCAATATGCGGTTCAGGCAGCCCTTGGACTTGGGCTTCCGAGAAAATACGCTTCACACCGCTGCCCCACTGCTCTATCAGCCCAAGCTCACGAAACACGCGGGCAATCACTGGGTTGCGAATCATCGAAACGCCGCGTTTCATGTCTTCAATGGTCATGCCGGGCATCAGTAGTCCTGGGCTTTCAATCTCGATACGGTCGTCATAAAACGCAATGCGTATGGGGCTGCCGCGTTGGGAGTAGTCGCTGTGTACCAAGGCGTTAATAATCGCTTCACGCAGGATGGTCAGCGGGATACTCCACACATCGCGGCGACGCATGGCGCCAAACTCTGCCTGCTTGAAAGCATGTTTTTTGAGAAACAGCTCGATGTCATCAACCGCTTGGGGTAACGGCGCGTGAATATCTGTCTGGTCGAAAATCTCGACCTTATCGGTGCCGCGAAAACGGCCGCACTGAATCCAGGCATCTTCAAAGTGCCATTGGCGCTCGCGGCCAAACAGCAAAATTCCGCCCACGCTGGGTACTAGGCGACCTTGATACGAGACAAGTAGCCGTAACGTGCGAAGTTTATTGTCATCAAGCAGCTGTTCGCTGCGAAAGGCTTGCTGTATGGCGTTTTGGTCGAGGTCGTCACGGCTCAGCTCAGGCATGGGCTGAACGTCAAAGGTGGTTCCGCTCGCTTGGCGCTGCATTTCTTGAATGAGGGCCAGCCCCGCCTGCCGATTGCTAGAACCAAGCCGCACCAGCACACCGTTTTCTTCGCCAAGCGCTTTGAAAAAGTGTGGGCGTGCGCTGCTCAAAAACACCTCAATACACACCAGGGTATGTTCGCCCACACTCACCAGTTCAATATTGGGCAGTAGCCGGGGGTGAATGGCATCCGCGATCATGCTGGTCAGGCGCTCTTCTATATCCAGCGGATCATCCACGCCTAGCACGGTGCCATCATCGTCAACACCAATGATCAACTGGCCACCGGCCGTATTGGCAAAGGCGACCAGTGTTTTCATCAGCGGCTTGGGCGATGATAGGTCGCGCTTGAACTCAAGCTGCTTGCCTTCTGGCTCGCTTAGGCGCTGTTCAATGGTCGCGGTGGTCATAGGTGCCTTGTTGCCTTTTCATGTTTCTTTCCGCTTCGCTGTCCCGCGTCCCAGGACACGGGACGGCAGTGAACAGGCAATATTGGTCGTGTCAACAAAAATCGCTGAGCGCTAGCGCAGCTACTTGGTTAAGCATGGCGTTAGGGGGCGTAGTGTTTGGTGATTGACTCAGGACGAACTATTCCGGGCGAAAAACATCGATCTCCAGGCCATCGATATGGCGGTAATGGCGGTCATTGGCGGTGAGCAAAGGCACCCCTGCCTCCATCGCGGTGGCGGCAATCAGGGCATCGGCCATTTGCATGTTATGGCTTAGCGCATAGCTTTCGACCAAAAACATGGCACGCGAGGATATCCCCTCTTCCAGATGGCGGATGCTTGCTTGCCAGTAGATCAGTGCCTGGCGTAGCTGCCTTAGCTCCTGCTTGTTGCGCATGCCCTGCACCAGTTCCATATAAGTGACGGCAGAGAGCCAGAAACCTGGCGCGTCATCCAGGCGCTGGGCGGCGGCGCGGTTGCCGCGCAAATTCCAGATCAGCACATCCGTGTCCACCAGCATCAGTCGCTGCCCTCGAAGGAGCGCGGCGCGCGCAAATGGCGGACTTGGGTGTCAATCTCCTGGGCGCTTGCCTCGCCCTGATCTGCCCAGAGGCCGAACGCCGGGTTGGGGGCCAAGCGCTTGTTAGGTGTGGCAGACGCCACCCCCACTAGGCGAGCACATGGCTTGCCGTGGAAGGTGATCTCTACGGTCTCGCCACGCTGGGTAGCGGCAATCAAAGCTTTGGTTTGCAAGCGCAGCTGCTTGACGTTGGCATGCATGATGACTCACCTCTGCGGTATCGCTCAGACCCGACGCGGATGAACGGGTTATTTTTAAAGTGTAACCTGCTCGTCGATACCCTGCCAACCAGGATGCTTAGGCTTGGCGATAGTCGTTGCCCCTGTTGGCGGTTCAGGGTGCGTCGGTGAATTTGGCAACAGTCTGTTGCCAAATTGCAGCGGCCCCCTGTGCTCAGCTTGTCGCTCCACTTTCAACAAAAATCGTTCGAACACTAACGCACCTGTACCCGTTTGCCCGCTGAAAGTGACCCTTCCAGCTCTTTTCTCAGCTCGTCCATAAACGCATCGACTTCCGCTTGGCTTTCCAGGTACACCCCTCTATGCACGCGGCTGAGTACGTCGCTTACACGCACTCTTGCCACGGGTTTGGGGGCATTTACCGCCGCTGGTGCTGTTGCGGTGTGCGGGTCGTACGCTTTATCACCTGGTGCCGTTTGTGGGGCTGGCTTGGGGTTCTCTGATGTTGGAGCCGGTGTTGTGGTGTTTCCCGCAGGCGCGGGCGTCTGCCGCTTGGCCGCCTCAGCCTGTGCGTTGTGAAGCGCATCCAAGCTTTCTTCTTCTAAATCAACGGCAGTTTCGGTTTGCAGCTGGTAGATTTGCGCGACGCTGACCGATTGATTGACCGAGGCTTTAAGCTGCTGCAGCGGGTGCAGCAAGCGGTTGCTGAGCTCGGCGGTGCCAATGCCGCTTTTGGCTATTTCAGCGCTTACCTTGGCGATGCGCGTGTCGATACGGGCAATGGCGTGCTGGCGTTTTTCCTCTATCAGGCGGTTGTTCACCTCATCCAGCGTGCGTACCAGGCCATCCACCTGGTTCAGCATGGCGTAAGGCGCTTCGGCGCGGTAAATACGCTCACACTCGGCCAGCGCTTGCTGGGCCTGGGTGTTTTTCTCAAGCTCCAGGCGGTTCACCGCAAACCGGTTGAGCGCTTGCTCCAGCTGTTGCCACGTGGTGAGCTGCTTGGTAAAGAAGTCGTTGAGATCGCGGTAGTCTTCTTCAACATCGAGCAGCGTGTCTTGCTGGCTGGCGACGGTTTTGAAGAAATCAAAGCTATCGTCCAGTCGCAGCAGGCGCTCCACTTCGCGCAGTGAGTTTTCAATGGCATTGCGACCGGGGAAGTTGCCCACGTCGGTTTTGCTTTTGTACGCCTCTAGCTCACGCCGCCAGTGGGATAAGCGGTCTACGTAATAGGTAAACAGCTCTTTTTCACTGGTGGGGCCAAGCTGGCCAAACAGCTCTTTGGTGAGGTTACGGGCTTTGTTGAGTACCGCATCTTCGGTTTGGCGCTTTTTCTGGAGGCGGACTTCACTGCGGCGGCGGGCGTTGTTGAGTAGCTCAAAGGCTTCTTTACCGCTGAGCGCGGGGCCAGCGGTGTGGAAGGTTAAGCGCCCAGCGGCATGCAGGCGGCCCAGAATCAGCAGCGTTTCGCCTTCCGGCCAGCCGAAAGGTCGGTTGCTAAAACGCTCAATCAGCGGGTTCAAGGGCACCGGCTCGCCGCCATGTAGCGAGATATACTGCTCTACCTCTTTCACCGCTTGGGCGTTGCCCTCTTCACCATCCAGGTTGAGGTTCTGGGTGCCCAGGTCATCGGCGGTTAATACGGCCTGCAGCTCGCGCATCGGCTCGGGGCTAAGCGCCGTGAGCTGGCTCAGCTTGTTGTAGGTGTTTTCCAGCAGGTAGCGGCAGGCCTCATCCAAACGGGTATTCAACTGGTTGCGGTTGAGATCGAGCTTTTGACCGAGCGCGTACACGTCCGCATCTAGCAGCATCTCTTCCAGGCGCACCCGCAGGCGTTTTTTGCGCTCTTGGTTTTCACGGCCACGGTCGGCCAGAATGCGCTCTACGCTGTGGTCGTTGGCCGATAGGTTCAGGCGGATAAACTTATCGGTTTTCAGCAGGGTACGCAGTTCATCGGTAAAGCGCTTATCGTCGGGCAGCTTAATCAGCACTTGCCCACCGTTATCGCCGCTTTTGTGAATGCAGCCCGCTTCGCTTAGCTGCACGTACTCCACATCCAGCGGTGAGACCACCTCCACCCTTAGCTGGCTTTGATAGCGGCCATCCAGGGTGTGGCCATCCAGGTAGCGGCCAATGCTGTAGTCGGTTTTGTTGACCGGATAGCGGTATTTGTTGCGGTCACGAAACGAGTCTTTGAAGATCAGGCTTGAGAGCTCTTTGTTCTCGTCGCTGCTGGTGACTTCCGTGGCTTTGATCTTACGGGTGATGTCACGCTCTTCATTGGTGAGGAACTGGTATTCATCGCCGTTACGGGTTATCAGGCTCTCTTTTTCCAGCCGTGCCAGGGTCGCTTCCAGCTGCTCACGAATGGCAATACGGTCATCGTCGATTTGGGTCAGCGAGAGTGTCACCAGGTTATCGACCGTACCCTTCACCAGATCCACATAGCGGATCATAAACAGCGTGCGTAGGGTTTCGACATCAAACGCCTCTAACACGGGGTTTTCGCTGGCCTGATCAATGGTGCGCTTCACCGCTGTATCAAGAAAGCCCTCTACCACTGTATAGAAGCAGTGCATTGGTACCAGCGCGCCAATCGTCTTCTCTTGCACGGCTTTGGCGGCCATGTGGAACGCATCGAGCATGGAGCGCTCGCCATAGGCTAAGTGAGCGCCCGTCGCCCCTACCTTGCGGATCTCTTCAAAAACTTTTTGCACCAGTTGGAAGTGGTACGGCACAAAGGGGTAATTGGCGATAAAGCTTTCGACGCCTTCGATGTTTTTTAGCGTGGGGCCAGAGCGGTCAAAGGTCAGCTGGTTACGCAAAATGGAGCCTTTGGCCTCAAACACGCCTTCCAGCTCCGCGCGTGCCGGGTCGGTTTTCACCAGCAGGCGCTTTCGGATCACTTCGTCGGAGTTGGAGCTTGAGAGCGATAAGCGGGTTTTGAAGCGTCCGGCGATTTTGGAAAAATCGTTGGCTTTTGAGGCGGTCATTTCGCCTAGCACGGCATCCATATCCGCCTGGGAGGTGACCACGATCCAGGCACGCCCACCGCAAATCGTGCCCAGGTTTTCGGTGAGCGTTTGCAGAGTCAACATTAAGCGTGTGTCGCTGCCAATGAACTGGCCCACTTCATCCACCATGAACACCATGCGCTGGGTAGCTGACTGCGACTCCAAAAACTCTTTCACCCAGTGGCAGAAGTTCTCTACCGAAACGCTGAAGTTGGTTTCAGATTCCTCAAACCATTTATGCGCCGCTTCAGGAGAGAGATCGAGCGCGGCACCAATCGCTTGCTCGATATCGTCCTGGTAGAACTGATAGCCGTCTCGCTCCTCTTCCCACACCACACCACTGGCCTCGTTAAAGGCCTGCTTAAAACGCTCATACACACCGCGTTTTTCTAGGTGGCGCTCCATATGAGCAATGTGCGGGTAATCAGAGCTAAAGCCTTGGTGCTCGTTAAACACGCGCAGGAAGACGTTCAGGATGGGGTTGCCGTCGTCATTCGAGCTGGCCTTGCTGTCGATGTTGAACAGCACCACGTGGGCCGGTTCACGGACAGCCTTGGCGATGTCTGCCCGGATAGAGCTGTCTACCAGCTTCTGCTCATCAAAAAAATCAGCGGCCCGCTTGGCCTGGCCGTTGGCATCAAACGCTTCCGTGTTGGCGAGTAGGTAAGAGAGCGTTTTCAAAAAGTGAGATTTACCCGACCCAAAGAAGCCACTCACCCAAACGCCCACGCGATTGGCGATGGAAGGGTCATCCAAGGGGCTGGTGTAGGACTCAAAAAAAGCACGAAAGTGCTTTTCTAACTCATTGGTGACGACATACTCATCCAGCTCCTGGTAGATGGTTTCCTGGTCACGCTGGTCGGCCTTGACCACGCCGTTGATTGACCGGCTAAGCGGTTTGAGGAAGAGCTCTTGAATGTGCATATCTGTCCTGTAAATGTTTAAACCCTGAGTTTTGAAAGCACTGCTTAACCACAACCGACTTTTGACAGCTGCCCACACTGTCGTCCGGCCTCATCTATGGGGCTTCATCACTGTAGAAGGCTCTGCGATAACGTTAACAGTCACGGCTCACAACCGGGGCGAACGTAACACACCATAAGGCAACACGCCGCACTAAGGCACGAGCGCGAACGCACGGTAGTAGTTGTTGCTTTTGATCTGCTTAAACAGCGACATCGTCTGCCCGTCGTAACGGCCTGGGTAGAACAACACCAGCGGCTTATGACCGAGTGGCCCGTGTAGGGCATTTAACAAGCTGTGCGCACGTACCATGGGCCACAGGCTGCCAACACCGGTGAGCAATACGATATCAGGCTCATGCGACAAAGAGTGTCGGATGAGGTACGGGGCGAACTTGTCCATGTGCAGCGGCCCACGTAGCGCTTTGAGCAGTGCCGCATCGCCTTTGCTTTTTTGCATGGCAATGGCTTTGTCTAGGAAGCCACGCTCGGTCAGGTAATCCTTTAGCACTTCCAGCAGGTTGACCTGTGCCATTTTGATATCAGGGTGCTGCCGTGCCATTAACGAGGGGAGGAAATTCAGATAGGCACGCACCTGCAGCTCATGTTCGGGCGCGTAATCAAAAATCCAGAAGCCAATTTCATTACCCAGCCCCTGGCCCGCTAAAAAATCGGGCCGAGTGATTTTCTCAGCGACTTGGTTCAACCGTGCCCGTAGCTGATCATCCTCGTGGTGGCTAAAACCGCTGGGGGGTGGGTAGTGATTGCTCTGTGACATGCGGATGCGTCCCTGTGTCTAGCATGTTTGATGCAAGGCATTTTTAATGCAAAAGGCTTATTTTTGATAAGACTATGTCGCTTGCCACCTGCGTTGCAAGGTCTACTTAGTCGCGTTTTGACGTCAGCAATGAGAGTAGAGGGATAAAATTACCGCAACTGGCGACAACAGGCACTCAAGCGGACGTGCTGGTAGGTTTCAAGCAAGCTTTTTACTTCTGGACGCAGCAGCAAGGGCTGTAACTTGCGCGAGCGACTGGAGGCCAATACGCCGACTTCCGTCAACATACGATACACCACCTGCCCCATTTTACGTTTGGAGCTTTCCGCCCACCCTGCTATTGCTTCATCACGATGGGCACGCTCGGCTAAAAACTCATCCCACTGGTAGGCCTGAAGCGCCTCCGCCTGGGTTAAGAAAGCATCGGCGACGACACTTTCAAGAAACTCCACTAATAGCAGGTTACGTGCCATGGCCGCACAGAAAGACACCTGTGTGGCGAGCTGGTCGTCGCCATCGCGCAGCGCTTGCCAAAACGGTGGCTCCAACTTCTCTAAGCGCTTGCGAATCGCTTGCCCTGCACGCTTGGCCGTCGCTGGTCGGTTCTTCTGCAAGCGGTTATCAACGATGATTGCTTGGTGCCACTGCTCTTCATCGGCATCAGACAGCAGCAAATCGGCAACGGCGCGGCTCTCGCGCACCATCAGCCCACCGCCGATCAAGTCAGAATTGTAGCTGAAAGAACCAGTCACTGAGTATTCACCTATACCGTTCGTGTAGCGTCCTATTCCTATTAGGGCGCAGCTCAATAAACAGCATCATCGTATTGATGCATGATCGCCAGGAATCAGTGAGTCAAAGGGGCGCTTGAGGGGAATATAGAGCCAACTTGCAAGTAGTATTCGGCATACTCAGCGGCAATAGCTGGAAATAATAGTAGACCAGAAATGGAGGCGGCCCCAAAAGCCACATCCCGGCACACGCAGCCACCACTACCGTTGCTCCCTTCCGGGCCTGGCGGGGTTCGCAGTTTAGCGTTGCGGGAGGACCTAAGGGGCCACCATAGTCGTATGCTGTTGAACTGCATACTTGCGCTGATTGGTGGCTACGCCCTGATTTGAACAGGGGACCCCATCATTATGAGTGATGTGCTCTAACCAGCTGAGCTACGTAGCCTTTTCGACATCAGCGGGTGCAGATTATGCCTATATGAGTGAAAAAAGGCAAGCCGAAACGGCCTACCTTTTTTATTGCATACCTCACTCAGCTCAACCGAGCTTACAGCGCTGCTTTTACAACAGGCAGTGCTTCTTCGCCTTCACGCGTTGTCACACCCTCTAACCAAGCATCAAGGATCTCAGGGTTATCATTGAGATACGTGCGCGCCGCCTCACGCGGCTCAACGCCTTCATCCATAATGGCGCTCATTAATTGGTTTTCCATTTCCAACGTAAACGTCATATTGTTGAGCAGTTCACCCACATTGGGGCAGGACTCCACAAACCCGGCGCGAGTGTTGGTGTAAACCGTCGCCCCACCAAGGTTGGGGCCGAAATAATCATCCGCGTCGGAGAGATAGGCCATCTCAAAGTTACTGTTCATCGGATGCGGCTCCCACCCCAGAAACACCATCCACGTTTCATTCGGCACCCGCGCGCGGAGTTCGGCCAACATCCCCGCCTCGCTGGAATCGACCACCTGCCAGTCACCTAACCCATAGGCGTTATCGTCGATCATTTGCTCAATGAGCTCGTTACCGTCGTTCCCTGCTTCAATACCGTGAATGCGCTGCTCAAACTGATCTGCGTGCTCGGCTAAATCATTAACGGAGGTCACGCCAGCGTCATACACATACTGCGGCACGGCGAGGGTGTACTTAGCCCCTTCGAGATTCGCGACCAAACGCTCTACTTCACCACGCTCAATGTACGGATCGCTGATCGATGCCATCGATGGCATCCAATTACCCAAAAACACATCAAAATCATTGTTGCGTATCCCTGCATAAGCGATGGGCACCGAGACAGTATCCACGCGGGGCTCGTAGCCCAGCGCTTCCAGCACTTCACTCGCCAGCGCCGTGGTCACCGTAATATCGGTCCAGCCCACCTCAGCAAAACGTACGCTACTACATTCACTCGCGAAGGCCGTCACCGGTAAAAAAGCAGTGACGAATAGAGCACTTAAACGACGTTTAGATAGCTGTTGCATACATATTTCCCTCGTTGTCTGTTGTATTGATACGCCCTCTGCAAACGGTCGATGCAGGAGTAAGAAACCAGCAGACACACTTTTATTGATTGAACGTTCAATAAAAAAATGCCATTATATTCAGGTAACCATGCCTACTCCTGCTTTTCAAGGCGAGGAGCCAATGGGCATTCAACGTCATTAGGAGATAGCTGTGCCTAAGGTGGGAATGGAACCAATACGCCGCCAGCAGTTAATCAAGGCTACGATGGCGGCCATTGATGAGGTTGGCCTTGCCGAAGCGACGGTCATGCGCATCGCCCGTCACGCGGGGGTTTCCGCAGGCATTATCAGCCACTACTTTGGCGGTAAAGATGGCCTGCTCGAAGCCACGATGCGACAAATTTTGACGGACTTAAGCGATGCCGTCGCCGCGCGGCGCCATGCCTTAGAAGACGATTCACCGCGTGCGCACATTGGCGCCATTATTGAAGGCAACTTTGATCGCACCCAGGTCACCGGACCCGCCGCTAAGACGTGGTTAGCCTTCTGGGCCAGCAGCATGCACAAGCCCGTACTTCAGCGGCTTCAGTATGTGAACGACCGTCGTCTTTACGCCAACCTATGTCATCAATTTCAACGTGTCATGCCCAAAGCGGATGCCCGCAACGCCGCTCGTGGCCTAGCCGCCATGATCGATGGTTTATGGCTGCGCGGTGCGTTAACGCCTGAAGGCCTGGATGCCGCAGAAGCGCGCTATCTTGCGCACACCTATCTCGACCAGTTACTGACTCATTACGGATGCTATCAAGACGCATCCACTGCCGATTTTAAATAAGGAGATCAACATGACCGCTCAAAGCGCACAACCCCTCTATATTGGTGGTCGCCCGGTTGATGCCACCTCCGGCGAAACATTTACCGTTACCAATCCTTATGATGGCAGTCTGCTGGCCACGATTGGTCAGGCAAGCCAAGCCGATGTCGATAGCGCCGTTCAGGCAGCACAGCGTGGCCAGCGTGAATGGGCCGCCATGACCGGCATGGAGCGCTCACGCATCCTGCTACGTGCCGTAGCACTTCTTCGCGAGCGTAATGACGAGCTTGCCGAGCTGGAAACCCGCAATACCGGCAAGCCGATCAGCGAAACCGCCAGCGTCGATATCGTGACCGGTGCCGATGCTCTAGAGTACTACGCAGGCCTTGCCCCGGCGATTGAGGGCAGCCAAATTCCCCTGCGCGATAGCTCGTTTGTTTACACCCGCCGCGAGCCGCTGGGTGTCATTGGTGCGATTGGCGCCTGGAACTACCCGATTCAAATCGCCTGCTGGAAAGCGGCTCCGGCGCTGGCAGCGGGTAACGCCATCGTGTTCAAGCCCAGTGAAGTCACACCGCTAACGGCGCTTAAGCTTGCCGAAATCTTCACTGAAGCAGGCTTGCCCGACGGTGTGTTTAACGTGGTACAGGGCGATGGTCGCGTCGGCGCCATGCTGACCGAGCACGAGGGCATTGCCAAAGTCTCGTTTACCGGTGAAGTGGGCACAGGCAAAAAAGTCATGGCCGCTGCCGGTGGTTCCACGCTGAAAGACGTGACAATGGAACTCGGCGGCAAATCTCCGCTAATTGTCTTCGCCGATGCCGACCTCGAGCGCACAGCCGATGCCGCCATGATGGCGAACTTCTACTCCAGCGGCCAAATCTGCACTAACGGCACTCGCGTGTTCGTTGAGCGCAGCGTCAAAGAGGCGTTCGAAGCCAAGCTAGTAGAGCGCGTGGCACGCATCAAAGCAGGCGACCCGATGGATCCGAGCGTCAATTTCGGTCCGCTTGTCAGCTTCGAGCATCAGGAAAAAGTGCTCTCCTACATCGCGCTCGGCAAAGAGCAAGGCGCACGCGTGCTGGCCGGTGGCGACGCGTGGAACAGCGGCGAATGGGCCAAAGGCGCCTGGGCGGCCCCCACGGTATTCACTGACTGCACCGACGAGATGCGTGTCGTCAAAGAGGAGATCTTTGGCCCGGTAATGTCAGTACTCGCCTTCGACGACGAAGAGGAAGTCATCCGCCGCGCCAACAACACCAAGTACGGCCTAGCCGCCGGCGTCTTCAGCGAAAGCCTGAACCGCGCGCACCGTGTGATTCACCAGTTAGAAGCAGGCATCTGCTGGATTAACACTTGGGGCGAATCTCCCTCTGAAATGCCGGTCGGCGGCTATAAAGAGTCCGGCATTGGCCGTGAAAACGGTGTGGAAACGCTAAACCACTACACCCAGACCAAGTCCGTACAGATCGAGATGGGGCCGTTCGAGTCGGTGTTTTAAAGGCTGAGCCCAGCTTTCGTACACCGAACTCCCCTTTCTGGATGAGAGAACCGCTATGTCTCAAGCAACTGAGTTTGATTACATTATCATCGGTGCCGGTTCAGCAGGTAACGTGCTGGCCACGCGCCTGACCGAAGACAGCGATGTCAGCGTGCTGCTGTTGGAAGCCGGTGGCCCTGACTACCGTTTCGATTTTCGCACCCAAATGCCCGCAGCGTTGGCTTACCCACTACAGGGCAAGCGTTATAACTGGGCGTTCGAAACCGACCCCGAACCTCATATGGACAATCGCCGTATGGAGTGCGGGCGTGGCAAAGGCCTAGGCGGCTCCTCGCTGATCAACGGTATGTGCTACATCCGCGGCAACGCGCTTGATTACGACCACTGGGCCAAACAGCCCGGTTTGGAGGAGTGGGATTATTTAAGCTGTCTGCCCTACTTCAAAAAGAGCGAAACCCGCGATATCGGCCCGAACGACTACCACGGTGGCGACGGGCCCGTCAGCGTGACCACTCCCAAAGCGGGCAATAACCCGCTTTACCGCACTTTTATAGAGGCGGGCAAGCAAGCCGGTTACCCAGAAACCGAGGACGTCAACGGCTACCAACAAGAGGGCTTCGGCCCGATGGACCGCTTCGTAACGCCGAAAGGTCGCCGCGCCTCCACCGCTCGTGGCTACCTGGACACGGCCAAACAGCGCAGTAACCTGACCATCGAAACCCGCGCCGTCACCGACGTGATCGAATTCGAGGGTAAGCGCGCCGTCGGCGTCCGCTACGAGCAGAAAGGCCAGCCCAAGCAGGCTCGCGCGCGTCGCGAAGTGCTGCTGTGCGGTGGTGCGATTGCCTCACCACAGATTCTCCAGCGCTCAGGCGTCGGTAATTCGGAGTGGCTGAAAGAACTGGGCATTCCCGTGGTGCACGACCTACCCGGCGTCGGTGAAAATCTGCAAGACCACCTGGAAATGTACATTCAGTACGAGTGCAAAGAGCCTATTTCGCTCTACCCTGCACTGAAGTGGTACAACCAGCCGAAGATTGGGGCCGAGTGGCTGTTTAACGGCACCGGTATAGGCGCAAGCAACCAGTTCGAGTCCTGTGGCTTCATCCGTAGCCGCGATGACGAGGAGTGGCCAAACCTGCAGTACCACTTCCTGCCTATCGCCATTAGCTATAACGGCAAGAGTGCCGTTCAAGCGCATGGCTTCCAGGCACACGTCGGTTCCATGCGTTCAGAAAGCCGCGGCCGTATTCGTCTGACATCTAAAGACCCCCACGCGGCACCGAGCATTCTGTTCAATTACATGGCCAAAGAGAAGGATTGGGAAGAGTTCCGCGACGCGATTCGCCTAACTCGCGAGATCATCGCCCAGCCCGCCTTCGACCGATACCGAGGCCGGGAAATTTCCCCCGGCCCGGACGTGCAGAGCGATGAAGAGCTCGACAATTTCGTCAAGCAGCACGCCGAAACTGCTTATCACCCCTGCGGCAGCTGCCGCATGGGCGAAGGTGACATGGCGGTGACCGATGCCCAAGGCCGGGTACATGGGCTCGAAGGACTGCGCGTGGTGGATGCATCACTATTTCCGGTCATTCCAACCGGCAACCTGAATGCTCCCACCATCATGCTGGCCGAAAAAATCGCCGACCGTATTCGCGGTCGCGAGCCCCTGCCCCGTGCCAGCGTAGATTACTACGTCGCCAACGGCGCGCCTGCCAAACAGGCATCGTAGCCTGAGACGAGTGCGGGCTTATCGACCCGCTGCGTCAAAACGCCATGGTTCCGCGCCATGGCGTTTTTTATGTCTTAACTGCGCTACATTGAAGATATAAAGCGAACGTATAACGGTGAAAGGCTTGCACTAAGCATCTTGACTCTGCGAATATTCAAACATACGTTTAAATACGTTCATTAACAACCATCCACGGAGATCCCCCATGCTCACCTTACTACTCATCGTGCTGGCCGTTGCGGGCTTGCTCGTGGTGATGCGCCGCGAGGCAGGTGCCACCGCTGCCCTTGCCCTACTAGGCGTACTGGGCTTAATTGGCGTTGTGTTAGGCGCACCGATCATAGGCACGTTGCTACTCATTGCCGCCGCCGCAGTAGCCGTGGCGGGCCTTCCTGCACTGCGCAGTAAATGGCTAACCCCGCGTATTTTTGCCACTTTCAAAAAAGTAGCGCCGAAAGTATCGGCGACCGAGCGTACCGCGCTGGAAGCGGGTAGCGTTTCCTGGGATGGCGAGCTTTTTTCAGGTAAGCCCCAGTGGCAATCGCTGCTCGACTTCAAAGACGATGGCCTAAGTGACGAAGAGCAGGCGTTTTTAGACAACCAGTGCTCAAAAGCCGCTGGCATGTGCAACGCCTGGGATATCGCCCGTGAGCGTGCCGACCTGCCCCAAGAGCTATGGGACTACCTGAAAAAAGAAGGCTTCTTCGGCATGATTATTCCGAAGGAGTACGGCGGTTTGGGCTTCTCTGCCAAGGCGCAATCCATGGTGCTGCAGAAGCTCTCCGCCAACGAAACCCTGATGGTGACTGTAGGCGTGCCCAACTCTCTCGGCCCTGGCGAACTGCTGCTGAAGTACGGCACCCAAGAGCAGAAAGACCACTACCTGCCGCGCCTAGCCGATGGTCGTGAAATCCCCTGCTTCGGCCTCACCGGCCCCCGCGCAGGTTCAGATGCGACTTCCCTTCCAGATACCGGCGTGGTGTGTAAGCAAGTCATTAATGGCGAAGAAGTCGTGGGCGTGCGCCTGAACTTTGAGAAGCGCTGGATCACCCTGGCGCCCATTGCCACCGTGGTTGGCCTGGCATTCCGCCTCTTCGACCCGGAAAACCTGCTGGGCGAAGAAGAAGACCGCGGCATTACCCTGGCGCTGATCCCCCGCGATACCCAGGGTATGGACATTGGCCGTCGCCACCACCCGATTGGCAGCCCGTTTATGAACGGCCCGATTAAGGGTAAAGATGTGTTCGTACCGCTGGACACCATTATCGGTGGCCCGGATATGATTGGCCAAGGCTGGCGTATGCTGGTGGAGTGCCTCTCGATTGGCCGCTGCATCACGCTGCCTTCTGGTGCCACCGGCACCGCGCGTTACGCGCTGGGCTGGAGCGGCGGCTTTACCCGCGTGCGTCGTCAGTTCAACGTACCGGTCGCAGAGATGGAAGGCGTGCAAGAGCCCCTGGCACGTATGGCGTCATTGGCCTACATTTCGGCAGCCACGGTGTACCAAACCGCTAACCTGATCGACCATGGCGAAAAGCCAGCGGTACCCTCTGCCATCCTGAAAAGCCAGCTGACCGAATTTCAGCGCGTGCTGCTTAGCGATGCAATGGACGTGCACGGCGGTAAAGCAGTGACGCTTGGCCCGCGCAACTACTTGGGTATCGGCTATAGCGCGAACCCGGTAGCCATTACCGTAGAAGGCGCGAACATTATGACCCGCAACCTGATGATCTTTGGTCAGGGCGCTATTCGCTGCCACCCTTATGTGCTGGAAGAGCTGGCTGCCAAAGATGCCAACGATGTGAAAGCCTTCGATAAGGCGTTCTTTGGTCATGCGGGCCTGATTTTCGGCAACGCGGCCCGTGCCTTCACGCTGGGCTTCGGTCTCGGCAAGCCCAGCGTGCCGTTCAGCGGTCCGGCCGCTGGTTACGCCCAGGATATCGCGCGCCTCTCTGCCGGCTTCGGCCTGTGTGCAGATGCCGCCATGGCCAGCCTCGGCTCTGAGCTGAAAAAACGCGAAATGCTTTCCGCCCGCCTGGGCGATATCCTTTCCAACCTCTACCTTGCTTCTATGGTGCTTAAGCAGTGGCATAACGGCAATAAAGTAGAAGGCGAAGAAGGCCTACTGCATTACAGCATGCAGTTCCTGCTTAACCGCGCAGAGCAGGCCTTTGTTGAGATTTTTGACAACCTGCCAAACCGTGCGCTGGGTAAAGTACTCAACGTCGTGGTCATGCCTACAGGCCGTCGCTGGAATAAGCCACATGATGACTTAGCCCGCGATATCGCACGGCGTGTCTCTACCCAAAGCGCGCTACGCAGCAAGCTGCTAACCAACACCTGGGACAAAGACGACGGTACAGAATCTAACCCGTTGGCACGCTACAACGCTCTGCTGAAAGAGTACGACCGCGCGGAGGCTATTTACCGCACGGTAAACAAAGCCTACGCCAAAGGTGAGCTGCCGCAAACGGCACTTCACCCCGAAGCACGGGTAGAAGCCGCTCTGGAAAAAGGCTTAATTAACGAAGAAGACGCCGCCTTCATGCGCACATTTGAAGCTGAAGTGCTGGAAATGCTGACCGTCGATGACTTTGCTTACCACGCGTTTGCCAACGACAAGTCGACACTGATCGACCATAACGCAGCACCTGCCAAAGCATCGCCGCAGGCAGAGACCAGCGTTAAGTAAATGGCTTTTAGCCCTCGACCAACCGGCCCACCAAGGGCCGGTTTTTTATGCCACCCGCATGTTCTAAAACGAATCAAACGAACATTATAGCCATAGGGCGTAGTGGAGACTGAGCAAACCGAGCTTCTTACTCACCCTGAAAACTCTATTTTTGAGTTCTTCTACGCCTAAAAGCGAATACAAACGGCCATCAAAAGCGTTGCAAGTTCGCAAATGATCAACTAGCCTTTCGTTAATGAAAATATCGCATGGGTTGGTTGCCACACAATAATCGGCAAATAAGTACGGCCAACCACCCTCCCTCGCGATCAGCGCACTACACAATTATCGATACCACCTATCAATAACAACGACGCTAGCGAGATCGGCATGTCCTTACATTTGCAAAATATCGACCACGTCGTCGGGGGTCAGACCCATATCAGTGGGGTTAACCTCGAACTGGAACCAGGTTCCTTTAACGTGTTGCTCGGACGCACGTTGGCGGGCAAAACCACGCTCATGCGTCTAATGGCAGGCTTAGAGCAGCCCACCCGCGGGCGTATCTTCATGGACGGCAAAGATGTCACCGGCGTTTCGGTTCGCAAACGCAACGTGTCGATGGTCTACCAACAGTTCATCAATTACCCCAGCCTGACGGTACGCGACAATATTGCTTCACCGCTGAAACTAGCCAAAACGCCTCAACAGGAAATTGATCGGCGTGTCGGCAGTATTGCTGAAATGCTGCATATCGAACATCTGCTCGACCGCTACCCCCAAGAGCTCTCAGGGGGGCAGCAGCAGCGCACCGCCATGGGCCGGGCGCTAGTCAAAGATGCCGATCTGATTTTGTTCGACGAGCCACTGGTCAACCTGGACTACAAACTGCGCGAAGAGCTGCGCGACGAGCTGCGTGAGCTGTTCAAAGCCCGTAACTGCATTGCCGTTTACGCCACCACCGAACCCAACGAGGCGCTGGCACTCGGCGGCAATACGGCCGTGCTGCATGAAGGACGGCTGCTCCAGTACGGCCCCACCGAACAGGTATACCGTGAGCCCAACGGTCGTCATAGCGCCGAGATGTTCTCCGAACCGCCGATTAATATCGTGCCCGGAAAGCTGACCGCAACGGAAATCACTTTCGACCAGTCGCTGCACTTCCCCTGCGACCCCGGCCTTCAGCGGCTCACCCCGGGCGATTACGACTTTGGCGTACGCGCCTCTCATATCACCCTCAAACCCCAGTCAGTCGACGATCTCGAGCTGCCAGTCAGGGTCGACGTCGCCGAGATAAGCGGTTCTGAAACGTTCTTACACGTGCGCCATGAGCGCTTCCCTCTGGTGCTGCATTTAGCGGGAATTCACGAGTTTCACGTCAACGATGCGATCAACGTGTACTTCCCAACGCATCAGCTCTACGCCTTCGATAAACAGGGCAGCACCGTGCACATCCCCTCTTCTGCTCAAGGGAGCGTTGCTCATGGCTGAGATTACTTTAAAAGGCTTGGCGCACAGCTATAGCAAAAGTCCTAGCAGCCATAGCGACTACGCGATTCGTCAGATGGATCACGTGTGGCACCAGGGCGGTGCTTATGCACTGCTGGGCCCGTCGGGCTGCGGTAAATCAACCCTGCTAAACATTATTTCTGGCCTGCTGGAACCCTCCGAAGGTGACGTACTGTTCGATGGTCACCGTGTGAACGAGCTGCCGCCGGAGGAGCGCAACATCGCCCAGGTGTTCCAGTTCCCGGTGATCTACGACACCATGACGGTGTACGACAACCTGGCTTTCCCGCTGCGCAACATGAACACCCCCGAGTACAAGGTCGACCCGAAAGTTCGGGAAATTGCCGATATCCTCGACCTCACGCCGCTCCTCTCCCGGAAAGCCAAAAACCTCACCGCCGATGAGAAGCAGAAAGTCTCCATGGGCCGCGGGCTAGTGCGTGACGACGTCTCTGCCATCCTATTTGACGAACCCCTCACGGTGATCGACCCGCAGCTCAAGTGGAAGCTGCGCCGTAAGCTCAAAGAGATCCATGAGCGCTTCAATATCACCATGATCTACGTTACCCACGACCAGCTCGAAGCCTCTACCTTTGCTGACAAAATTGCGGTGATGTACGACGGTCAGGTGGTGCAGTTCGGCACGCCTCGTGAACTGTTCGAAAAACCGGCGCATACCTTCGTGGGGTACTTCATTGGCAGCCCGGGGATGAACTTCATGAGCGTCACCCATCAGGCGGACAAAGTGATGTTTGGCGAGCTGCCGCTACCCGTGAATGAGGCCGTTAGCCGCAGCGTGGCGGCCGCAGGCTCCAGCAATATCAAGCTTGGCATTCGCCCGGAGTTCATTACGGTCAGCAACTCGCCGGAGCCAAACAGCGTACCGGTTGAAGTGGTTAACCTGCAGGACTTGGGGACCTACTCGCTGCTGAGCTTTACCTTGAACGGCCAGTTGTTCAAAGCGCGCCTGCCTGAAGGTCACGCGCCGGTAGGTGACGCTGCTCATGCAGTGTTTTCCGATCAGCACATCGCGCTCTACGTCGATGAATACCTAGTGGAGATCGGCCATGAATAATAAAGTACTCAATAACCGCGCATGGCTGCTGGTCCTTCCCATGCTGGTACTGGTGGCTTTTTCGGCCATCATCCCCTTGATGACCGTGGTCAACTACTCGGTTCAGGACGTGCTGGGCCCTAATGCGCGCTTCTTCACCGGTACCGAGTGGTTTCATAGCATCTTGAACGACTCGGCGCTTCGCGACGCCTTCGTGCGTCAGATTCTTTTTTCTCTGACCATTTTGGCCATCCAGGTGCCGCTCGGCATTGGCATTGCCCTGATTATGCCTAAGCGCGGCTGGCAGGCCTCTGCCGTACTGATCTTGATTACCCTGCCGCTTCTGATCCCATGGAACGTGGTGGGCAGTATTTGGCAAATCTTCACCCGTGGCGATATTGGCCTCATGGGTTACGGTCTGCGGGAGCTAGGGATCAACTACAACATTACCCGTAATTCGGGCGATGCCTGGGCAACCATTATCTTGATGGACGTTTGGCACTGGACTCCGCTGGTGGCCATGCTCTGCTACAGCGGCCTGCGTTCGATCCCCGAGGCTTACTACCAAGCAGCACGTATCGATCGTGCCTCCAAGTGGGCGATCTTCCGCTACATCCAACTGCCCAAACTCACCAACGTTCTGGTCATTGCGGTGCTGCTGCGCTTTATGCACTCATTCATGATCTACGCCGAGCCCTTCGTACTAACTGGCGGCGGCCCGGGTAGCTCCACCACCTTCCTGAGCCAGTCACTCGCGACTATGGCTATCGGCCAGCAGGATCTGGGGCCCTCTGCCGCGTTCTCGATCATCTACTTCCTGGTTATTTTGCTCGTGAGCTGGGTGTTCTACACCACCATCATGCACATGCAAAAAGATAAGAACCCGCACGGGGGAGCATGATATGTACCGCTTAGATAACGCCCAGCAGGGCGAGAAATACAACACCATTTTTAGCCGGACCACCCCGGCACAGCGGCGCAAACGTAACGCGCGCAGCCGGTTCCGTTCACGGTTTCTGCTGGGGCTGTACCTGTTCCTGATGATCCTGCCAATTTATTGGCTGATTAATATGTCGCTGCAGACCAACAGCGAGATTTTGGGCTCCATGACGCTATGGCCCAAAAACCTGACGTTTGATAACTACATCGGCATTTTCACTAACTCCAGCTGGTACATGGGCTATGTGAATTCAATGCTGTATGTAGCGCTCAACATGCTAATCACGATTTGCGTGGCGCTGCCTGCCGCCTATGCCTTCAGCCGCTACCGCTTTATTGGCGATAAGCACCTGTTCTTCTGGCTGCTCACCAACTTGATGGCACCGCCTGCGGTGTTTCTGCTGCCCTACTTCCAGCTCTACTACTCGGTAGGTTTGTTCGATACCCATATCGCCGTGGCCCTGGCCCACTGTTTGTTCAATATTCCGCTGGCCATCTGGATTCTCGAAGGTTTCATGAGCAGCGTGCCAAAAGAGATTGATGAGACGGCGTATATCGACGGCTATAGCTTTCCGCGCTTCTTTATCAAGATTTTCATTCCTATGATCCGCTCCGGTATCGGCGTCACGCTGTTCTTCCTGTTCATGTTCTCGTGGGTAGAGCTGCTGCTGGCACGCACGCTGACCGCCACCGACGCTCAACCGATCGGCATGATCATGACGCGGACCTCCACCGCATCGGGCATTGACTGGGGCACGCTTGCCGCCGCTGGTGTACTCACCATCGTGCCGGGCATTTTGGTGGTGTACTTCGTTCGCAACCATATCGCCAAGGGCTTTGCCCTGGGCCGCACCTAAGGAGCACCGTTATGTCTTGGATGGTATGGACGACACCGACTGCCATTTTCTTTTCATCCATTGCAGCGATGCTAGCAGGGATGACGCTGTGGGAGATCTTATCCCCCACCGTCGAACGCAAGGGGTTTCTACCCATTAGCACCACCCGCGGCGACCGGCTGTTCATCGGCCTGCTCTCCGCCGCGTTTATTCACCTGGGGGTGATTGGCTTCACAACGCTATCCATTTGGATAGCGCTGGCACTATCAGCGGTATGGCTGCTGGTGTTGATGCGCTGGGGCTAGGCCGACGGCTTTCTCAGCGGATGTACGGCGGTATCAAGGACGCTCACGTCATCAAGGAAGAGCACAACAAAACGAGGTCAATATGCGTAATAACAAGTTCAAACTCACTACCCTCGCCGCTAGCCTAATGCTCGCATCGGGAAGTCTCATGGCAGATGACCACGACGCGCGGGCCATAGCGGAGCGCCTGGTAGACGAGCACTTCCAAGACTCGACGCTCAGCCGCGAGGAGCAGATCGAAGAACTACTCTGGTTTGCCAAAGCGGCCGAGCCGTTCCGCGGCATGGATATTCAGACCGTAGCCGAAGGCCTGACAACGCACGTGTATGAAAGCGAAGTGCTCGCTCCCGCGTTTAGCGAGCTGACCGGCATCAACCTGACCCATAACATCATCGGCGAAGGTGACGTGGTCGACACCATGCAGAACCAGATGCAGTCGGGCAACAGCATCTACGACGGCTTCGTCAACGACACCGACTCCATCGGCACGCATATTCGCTACGGCACCACCATCAACCTAACCCAAGCCATGGAGAACGAGTGGGCAGACTACACCCTGCCGACGCTGGATCTGGACGACTTCATCGGCCTGCAGTATGGCACCGGCCCGGATGGCAGCCTTTACCAGCTACCCACCCAGCAGTTCGCCAACCTGTACTGGTTCCGCTATGACTGGTTCCAGCGTGAAGACTTGCAAGAGCAGTTCCGTGACATTTACGGCTACGATTTAGGCGTGCCCACCAACTGGACCGCTTATGAAGATATCGCCGAATTCTTTACCGAGCATGTCGGTGAGATCGACGGTACTAAGGTCTACGGTCACATGGACTACGGCCGCCGCGACCCCTCTTTGGGTTGGCGCTTCCACGACTCCTGGCTCTCCATGGCAGGTATGGGCAGCCCCGGCGTACCGTCCGGTAACCCGGTGGATGACTGGGGTATTCGTGTGAATGAAGAGAGCCAGCCGGTCGGCGCAAGCGTCAGCCGCGGTGGCGCGACCAACTCACCTGCTTCCGTCTTCGCCATGCAGAAAGCCGTGGATTGGCTGCGTGATTTCGCACCGCCCGAAGCCCAGGGCATGACCTTTGGTGAAGCTGGCCCCGTGCCCGCCCAGGGCCATATCGCTCAGCAGATCTTCTGGTACACCGCCTTCACCGCTGACATGACCGACCCGTCTGTTGCCGTCACCGACGACGAAGGTAACCCGCTGTGGCGCATGGCACCCTCTCCCACTGGCCCCTACTGGGAAGAGGGCATGAAGGTGGGTTATCAGGACGTAGGTGCCTGGACCTTCTTCGATTCTACGCCTGAAGATCGCCGCACGGCCGCTTGGCTGTTTGCCCAGTTCACCGTGGCGAAAACCACCTCGCTGGAAAAACTGATGGCGGGCCTAACGCCAATTCGCGAGTCGGATATCTTCTCCGAGCAGATGACCGAAATGGCACCCCGACTGGGCGGCCTGGTGGAGTTCTACCGCAGCCCCAACGAGTCTAACTGGACGCCTACCGGCACCAACGTACCGGACTACCCACGCATGGCACCGCTGTGGTGGCAGAACCTGGCACCGGTGATGAGTGGTGAAGTCACGCCCCAAGAAGGCCTCGACAAGCTCGCCGCCGACATGGACAACACCATGAACCGCTTGGCACGGGCCAACGTCTTCGACAGCTATGCCCCGGTGCTGAACGAAGAACGCGACCCGCAGTACTGGCTTGACCAGGAAGGCGCCCCCAAAGCGAAGCTGGATAACGAGATGCCGCAAGGCACCACCGTTCCTTACGATGAAATGATGGAAGCATGGATGGCGGCCGGCACCCGCTAAGACCTATAGGGCGGGCGCCAGCCCGCCCCTTTTCCGTGGTGTCATCAGCGGCGGGCATTGTTGCCCTCTCCACTCGTTGAGACCGCAACCGACACGGGGCTTTTTCTTAATTAATTGGAACCGCTATGAAACTGCGTAACCGTAATGTCGAGAAATTGCACACTGATGACTTTGACGCACTGATTATCGGTGGCGGCATCAATGGTGCAGCAACCGCCGCTGCTCTTGCGGGCAAAGGTGCTAAAGTAGCCCTAATCGACCGTGGCGACTTTGCCGGCAGTACCAGCATGCACTCCTCGAACCTGGTTTGGGGCGGCATCAAATACATGGAAAGCAAAGACTTTGCGCTGGTACGTAAGCTCTGCAAAAGCCGCAACCACTTAATCAAAAGCTACCCGTCTACCGTTCAAGAAATTCGTTTCCTTACCACGATTACCAAAGGTTTCCGCCACTCTCCGCGCTATTTGTGGGCGGGCACCTGGCTTTATTGGCTGATGGGCAACGGCTTCACCAAGTTACCGCGCTTGCTCTCGCCCAAAAAGATCAAGCAAGAAGAGCCGATTATCGATATTGAAGGTGCCGTTGGCGGGTTCGAGTACTCAGATGCTTACCTGCATGATAACGACGCTCGCTTCGTATTTAACTTCGTACGCCATGCCCTTAACTACGGTGCCGTGGCGGCCAACTACGTCGAATCGTTGGGGGCCGAACGCGAAGGCGATACCTGGGTGACCAAAGCCCGCAACGTAATGGATGGCAGTATCTTCAATATTCGTTCCAAAGTGTTGATCAACGCCGCTGGCCCCTGGGTCGACCAGCACAATGCCCTGACGGGGCAAAAAACGTCCCACCAGCACCTCTACTCGAAAGGCATTCACTTGATTGTGCCGCAGTTAACCGACACCAAGCGGGTGCTGGCGTTCTTTGCCGATGATGGGCGGCTCTTCTTCGTCATTCCGATGGGCAACCGCACCTGTATCGGCACCACCGACACTCATATGGAGCACCCCGAGGTCGACGTCACCGCCGACGATATCGCGTTCGTTTTGGAGAACATCAACAAGCGCCTGACGCTCGACAAACCACTCACCCAAGCCGACATCATATCGACGCGCTGCGGGGTACGCCCTCTCGCCATCAAGGCCGACCAGGGCAGCGACCGCGACTTCCTGCAGCTATCGCGCAAGCATGTCATCGATACCAATCCAGAGAGTGCCCATATCAGTATCTTTGGCGGCAAGCTCACTGATTGCCTCAACGTGGGCGATGAAATTGCCGAGGAGGTAAAAGCGCTTGGCGTGGCGCTCAGCGATCCTAACTTTCACTGGTATGGCGAGCCGCCCGAGCCGGTGAAGCAGCAGTTTATGGATCAAGCCAAGCGCATGAACCTGGATGCCATGACGGCGGCTACCTCTTCAGAGCCGCTCTCCTCAAGACTATGGCGACGTTATGCAGAACAAGCGATTCCCATGCTTGAGAAAATTCGCCAAGACCCTTCTGAAGCCGATATTTTGATCGAAGGCACCGAGTACATCCGCTGTGAACTCGAGCACGCACGTGACCATGAGATGATCACGCAGTTGGAAGACTTCTTACGCCGCCGCGCCAAGGTGTCGCTGGTCGTTCACCATGAGCAGCTGCGCCAGTCACCAGGCCTAAAAGAGGCCTGTCGGGTCCTCTTTGGCGAAGAAGCAGAAGAACGATTTACCACCTACTTCAAAGAGAATCGTGATACGTCTCGGCCGTCGGTTGAAACGCTCTCTTAAACAGAAGCGAGCATTTTAAACCGTCACTCTTGCTCACATAAAAATCCCCCTGCTAACTCAATAGCAGGGGGTATTAATATCGTGAGCAAGTGTGTTAAGGCATCACTCTTCGTGTTCGACGAGCAGTTGAGAATCGCCCGCTAATACCTCATCCCATGCTTCTTCCAGCGTACAGCCTGAACGACTATCAATGGTGTCGATAACTTCGACGGCATGTTGGAGCGACTCACGATTGCTCTTCAACGCCAATACTAGCTTGGCTAAATCTTGCTTGCTGAAAGAGCTAGCGATACGGTCGGCTTGTTGGCTCAATTCGATGCAGTTCATGGTTAGTCCCTCATGGTATGGTCAGCCGCTGCTCGTTATTGTTTGATACTTCGTATGAATAATCGAGCAGCCATCTTAATTAACGACGAATGGTGACATTGCTACTCATGCTGGGCCGGGTAAGTGCCCAGTTCGGTAACTGCGAAACGGTCACAAGCGTTACAAGACCTTCGCCTTAAGCGCCCTGGTAATACGGCAGCGCCTCGGTATGTAGCAAGGATAAGTGCGACGTATCGGGATAACAAAACACCGCCCTGATCCATGACTTCACTATGGTTCACGGCTGCCATGCTCACAATGCATCATTGGCAGCAGGCTGGGTTGTAGTTTGACTACATAACACCCATAGAAGCGCTATCGATGACGTAGACTTTCAAGAAGAGAGTTAAACGACTGTTTTAAAAGGGTAGGGAAAAATCAATGGAGAAGAACTAACACGTCTTTAAAAGATAAAAAACGCCATAAAAAAACGCCGCTGTGCGACAGCGGCATCTTTTATGGCGCTTCTATGGCGCTTCGCGGCGGCGTTGTTTACGTAGAGCGCACACGGGATACCGCATCCAACCAGCCCTGGTAGAGCTTTTCACGGGTCTCCTCTTCCATGGTCGGCGTAAAGCTGCGCTCGCAACGCCAGAGCTGCTCGATCTCCTCTAGCGTGTCGTACCAGCCAAGACGTAACCCTGCCAAGTAAGCCGCCCCAAGGGCCGTCGTTTCCAAAATGGTCGGACGGTCAACTTGGACATTGAGCATATCGGCCAAAAACTGCATGACCCAGCTGTTCTTCACCATACCGCCATCCACACGCAGGTTGCCCGGCGCAGCCTCCATATCATCGTTCATACAGTGCTGCAGGTCGCGGGTTTGGTAACACACCGCCTGCAGCCCCGCCGCAACGATTTCGGCGATGCCAGTGTCACGCGTCAGGCCAAAAATAGCGCCACGGGCCTTAGGGTCCCAGTGGGGCGCGCCTAGCCCGGTAAAGGCTGGCACCAAATAAACGCTGTGGCCGCTGCGGGTTTTCTGGGCCAGCGCTTCGGTTTCAGAAGCATCGGCAAACAGATTCAGACCATCTCGTAGCCACTGCACCGTGGCGCCTGCTACGAAAATACTCCCCTCCATGGCGTAAGTAGGTTTGCCGTTGATACGGTAGCCAATGGTGGTCAGCAGGCGATTACGCGATACCGAGGCCGTTTCCCCGGTATTCACGATCATAAAACAGCCGGTGCCGTAAGTGCTTTTACCCATACCGGGTTTAAAGCACGCCTGCCCAACCAGCGCCGCCTGTTGATCACCCGCGACGCCTGCAATCGGCAGCGGCGCGCCCAGCCAGTGGGCCTCGACCGTGCCAAAATCATCGCTGGAATCGTTCACCTCGGGGAGCATATTGGCGGGCACATCAAATAGCGCCAGCAGCTCCTCGTCCCAAGTTTGGTCATGAATGTTGAACAGCGCCGTGCGCGAGGCATTGGTGGCATCGGTCACGTGACGTTTACCATCGGTCAAACGCCACATCAAAAAGCTATCGACGGTGCCGAACGCCAGCTCGCCCCGGGCAGCACGCTCGCGGGCGCCCTCGACGCAATCGAGAATCCAGGCCAGTTTGGTGGCGGAAAAGTAAGGGTCGATCAATAGTCCAGTTTTCGACTGTACTAACTCAATATGCCCCTCGTCGCGTAGCGCCTGACAGCGCTCGGAGGTGCGACGATCTTGCCAAACGATGGCGTTGTATAGCGGCTTGCCTGTGGCGCGATCCCACACCACCGTGGTCTCACGCTGGTTGGTAATGCCGACCCCATCCACTTGTTCGGGGGTTATCTGGGCTTTGCTGAGCACTTCCCGGCAGGTCGCGATCACCGATTCCCAGATATCTTCCGGGTCGTGTTCGATCCACCCATCTTGCGGAAAGTGTTGAGGAAACTCTTGCTGGGCAACTGCCGCTATTTGGCCTTGGCGGTCAAACAGAATCGCGCGGGAGCTGGTCGTGCCTTGATCGATGGCGAGAATAAAGGAGGACATAGCGCATTCACTTTGTTGTAGGTTCTTTCGATTTTGTCTGTTTTGTTTCGTTTTATTATCATTCAAGGCTACTCCAGGCGTATGGAATGCTCAAGTATGAAACTCTGCCACCTTAGCCAAAGCACCCCTAAGCGCTGTTGTAGCAGGCGCTAAGCAATGTGCAGCGCTACATCGTGTTGGGTGAGCAGCCGTTGAATCGCCTCGGGGGGCTTACGGTCGGTAAACAACGCATCCAACTGTGAGATATTGCCCTGACGCACCACCGGGTTACGGTGGAATTTCGAGTAGTCGGCGGCTAGATACACCCGGCGGGAGTTGGCAATGATCGCCTGGGCAACGCGTACCTCTTGGTAGTCAAACTCCAGAAGCGAGCCATCCTCGTCGATGCCGCTGATCCCGATGATGCCGTAGTCCACTTTGAACTGATTGATGAAGTCGATGGTGGCCTCGCCGATGATCCCGCCATCCCGAGAACGTACCTGCCCGCCCGCGATGATCACGGTGAAGTCCTCTTTATGCTGAAGAATCGCCGCCACGTTCAAGTTATTGGTAATAATCTCCAGCCCTTGATGCTCTAAAAGCGCCTGGGCGATCATCTCGTTACTGGTACCGATATTAATGAACAGCGATGCGTGGTGAGGAATGTGCTGCGCCAAACAACGGGCAATGCGCTCTTTCTCTTCTAGGTGTAGCGTTTTGCGGGTGCTATAAGCGGTATTCACCGTGCTTGATTCCACGCCTACGCCGCCATGTACGCGTCTCACGCGGCCTTCGTTGGCCAGCGTATTTAAGTCACGGCGGATGGTTTGCGGCGTCACCGCGAAGTGTTCGGCGAGCTGTTCAATACTCATATAGCCGTGCTGGCGAACCAGTTCGACGATGGCATCCTGGCGGTACTGTTGGTTCATAAGCCCGGCCTGTTCGATATTTGTTGGTCTATGTGCGTTATAGATTAGCAAAATTTTCGGAATCTAATAGCGCGAACATTCGAACAGGCCAGGTGCTGCCATTACTTTAGGCTATGTTAGAGCGGCCACACCCACAAAATCGCGGGAATGGCTACGGCCATCACCACAAGCGAAAGCGGCAACCCCAGTTTCCAGTAATCTCCAAACCGGTACCCCCCGGGGCCCAGCACCAGGGTATTCGACTGGTGTCCAATCGGGGTTAAAAACGCACAGGAGGCGCTGACGGCTACCACCATCAAAAACGGGTCCAGCGAGGCATCGAAGCCGTTGGCGAGGCTCGCCGCAATCGGCGCCATAAGTAGAGCCGCTGCCGCGTTGTTTACCACGTTGGAGAGGAGCATGGAGAGCAGAAACAGCCCCACCAAGGAAACGACAATCGGCCACTCTACGCCAAACCGCAGCAGCGCATCGGCAATGATATCAGCACCGCCACTGGTCTCCAGCGCTTCACCCACCGGCAACATGGCGGCAAGCAGCACAATCACCGGGCCATCAATGGCTTGGTAGCCATCCCGCAAGGGCAGCACGCCAATCAGCAGCGACACCAGCGCCGCCGTGCTCATCGCAACAGCCGCGGGCAAAAGATCAAACAGCATCGCGACAATCGCTAGCGCGAAAATACCCACCGAAATAGCCAGCTTACGCGGCTGGCCTAAATGTAGCTCGCGGTTGGCCAGCGGCAAACAACCCAGCGTCGATAAACTATCGGCGATTTCGTTTTCGCTGCCCTGCAATAGCAGCACGTCGCCGGTTTGAAAACGAATGTCGCGCAGGCGCTGCTTCAGGCGGCCACCATCACGGGCCACGGCCACTAAGTGCAAGCCAAACTGATGGTTAAGGCGCAGCTGTCGCACGCTGCGATTAATCATCATCGAATCATTACGAACAACAGCTTCAATGAGCTGTAGGCCTTCGGTATCGACCGGCTGACGTTCATCGCTCTTCTCCGCGTCCACGCGCTGCTCCTGCCCGTCCTCTGGCTCTTCAGGTTCGGCAATGGCGCTAAGGCCCACTTTGTCCTCCAGCAGCTTCAGCTCATCGGGGCCGGCTTCCAGCAGCAGGATGTCACCCTCACGAAGCACGCCGTGAAACTGGTAGCCCGCCCGGCGATTATCTTCACGCACCACCGCTAAGACAGGGATGGTCTCATCCAGCTCATCGCGCAATTGTTGAAGGGTGAGCCCATTAGCTTTGGAGTCTTCAGTAACATTTAGCTCTACTAGATAGTTGGCGGTATCGAACATATCGTCTGCCGCCGCCTGCCCACTGCGTTTGGGGGTCAAGCGCCAGCCTACCAGCACAATAAATATCAGGCCAGCAAGCGCTACCACAATGCCCACCGGTGAGAAGCTAAACATGCCGAAGTTTTCACCGGTCATATTGCCCCGGTAAGCAGCAATGATGATGTTGGGTGGCGTGCCAATCAGCGTGGTTAAACCACCCAGCAGCGAACCAAACGCCAGGGGCATTAATAGCAGTGAAGGAGACGTATTGTGTTCCCGTGCAAGGCGCATCGCCACCGGCAGCAGTAGCGCCAGCGCCCCCACGTTATTCATCACCCCAGACAACACCACCACGGTACCCACGAGCACGAGCAGTTGCAGCATTAGGCGCTCGCCCACTTTGAGCACCTGATTGGCGATGACATCCACCACTCCAGAGCGCTCAAAGCCACGGCTTAACACCAGCACCGCCGCCACGGTAATCACCGCCGGATGGCCAAAGCCTGCAAAGGCGTCATCCGCAGGCACCAGCCCCAGCATCACCGAGCCTAGCAAGGCAGCCAAGGCCACCAAGTCGTAGCGGAAACGGCCCCAAATAAAGGCGACTAGCGTGAGCCCCAGCACGATGAATACCAGCGTGCTGGGAGAGAGTCCTATGCTTTCCAGAGTCATGTGCGTGCCATCTCCCTATGTTGTCGCTCCTCTTCCCTGACACGGAAAGTGCGGAGTGTTCAGCATCACATTAGGCGATGACTATACAGCCGTACAAGCACTGAAAAATAGGAAAAAATAGCGCGCGGGTTAGCGTTTCATTCGTGCCAGTAACCGCTCAACGGCTTCTAGATGTTCTGGCTCGTTGTGGCACATGCCTTGGAACACGGCGCACACATCCAGAAACGGCTTTAGCTCCATATCCGGGGCCATTTTCATGAGCCGCTTGGTGAGGCGCGTTGCTTTCGGCGGCTGGGCCGCCATGCGGTTGGCATGTGCCAAAGCGGCCTCCATCAGCTGCTCCGGCTCCACGACTTCCAGCACTACACCGTAGGCAAGCGCTTCATCAGCGCTGATCACCCGGCCTGAGAGGGTTAGCTCAAAGGCACGCTGGTAACCAATTTGGCGCTGCATAAACCACGCCCCGCCATCGCCGGGGATGATGCCTAGGTTGAGAAACGTCTCCCCAAAGCTCGCCTTACGGGATGCAATACGCAGATCCGCCATATTGGCCAAATCAAACCCGGCACCAATCGCTGCACCATTCACGGCGGCGATGATGGGCACTTCTACCTGATTAAGTGCCAGGGGCATTCGCTGAATCCCTTGCCGATAGCGCTCAGCGACTTCGGCTACGTCCCCCGCAAAGTCGCCGCTGCGTTCGGCCATGTCTTTTACATTACCCCCGGCACAGAAAGCGCTCCCCGTTCCGGTGATCACCAGCACCGAGACGTCCTGGCAACGGTTCACCCATGCGGCGGTGGCGATGATATCATCCACCAGCGCCGTGCCGGTAAGCGCATTGCGCACGTCGTGGCGGTTAAGCGTGAGCGTTGCCACACGGTTTTCCAGCGTTAGGGTAGCGTCGGTTAATTCAGGTAGCGTTCGGCTCATGATTGGCGCTCCACAATAATTCGTGCATCGACGATGGCATAGTTAGCGGCAGAATGACCTTTCGGATAGGCAATCACCGGGTTCAAGTCTAGCTCGCAAATCTCCGGATAGGCCTCCACCAATCGGGATATCTGCATCAGCAGTGACACTAGCGCCTGCTTATCGACACCCGCCGCCCCGCGTACTCCCGCCAGCACTTTTTGCGCTTTGAGTTGATCGACCATGGATTGCGCGTCGTGCAGGGTCAGCGGCAGCGAGCGGAAGGCCACGTCTTCGAGCACCTCCACAAAAATGCCGCCCAAGCCAAACATCAGCACCGGGCCGAAAATCGGGTCGCGCAGCATGCCGATAATCACCTCAACGCCCTTCTCCGCCATTGGCGTGACCAGCACGCCCTCTATCTGGGCGTTCGGGTCGTAAGCCTGGGCGTTTGACTGAATGGCCTGAAAGGCATCGCGCAGTGGGGCTTCACCCACCAGGTTGAGCTTGACCCCGCCCGCGTCGGATTTATGCAGAATATCTTTCGAGACCACCTTCATCGCCAGCGGCTTGCCCTGCGTGCACTGGGCGATCTCGGCGAGTTCGTCCTCACGACGCACCAACCACTCCTCGGGCACCGCGATACCGTGTTCCGCCAGCAGCCCCTTCGCCTCAAACTCCAGTAAATCGCGCCCTTCCGCCTTGGCCGCTTTTAGCATGGCCTTGCCTGTTTCCGCTGGCGCGGCGGGCGCTATCGTCTCCTGTACTTGTTGGCTGGCCAGGTACTCTCCTCGCTCACCTAAGGCAGCAAGCACGCGCACTGCATGCTCAATCGAGGAATACACCGGCAAACCGGCTTCGTGTAAACGGCGCAGCGCAGGCGGCTTGATGGGTGCGTAGAGGCTGTAAATCACCAGCGGCTTCTCGGAGGCTTGAGCAAGCTCTACCATGCGCTCTGCGCCACGCATCTCATCGCCCATCAGCGATTCCGCAAAGCGCAGGCTATACCCGCCGAGCATGCCGACCAGAAAGACGCTATCGACGCCTTCATCCGCCATCACCAGCTCAATGCAGCTTGCCAGCAGCGAGGGGTTCGCATCCGAGGAGCCCGCCACGTCCACCGGGTTAAGGGTAGATGCCTGAGGCAGTAACACCTCGCGCAGTGCAGAGCGGGTAGCGTCAGAAAGCTCGGCCAGCGTCAGGCCCGCTTCAGATAACCGGTCGGCGGCAATGGTGGCTTGGCCGCCGCCGTCAGAAATCACAGCGACGCGCTTACCGGGGGCTTTTTGCAGCCGCCCCAAGCCTTCCGCCACGGGCAGGATTTCGTCGGAGTACTGCACCACGCTAACGCCTGCCTGGCGCAGCAGGTCTACAGTCATTTGATAACTACCGGCCAACGCACCGGTATGGGAGCTGGCAGCCTTTTGGCCCTGCTCGGTGGCACCGGATTTATACACCACCACCGGCTTCATGGCGGTCACGTCACGGGCCACTTTCAGAAACTGCTGCCCATCACGGAAGCCTTCCACGTAGAGCGTCGCCACACGGGTATGCTCGTCTTCCCCTAGGTAGCGCAGGTAATCGTTAAAGCCGATATCACTCTGGTTGCCCGGGCCAACGTAGGTGCTGAACCCCACTTGCCCGTTATGCTGGGCTTCCAGCGCAAGAGAGAGCAGCATATTGCCGGACTGCGACACAATGCCGATATCACCCGGCTTGACGTTATCCAGCGCCAGCAAGTTAATTTGGTGGTGCAGGTTAAACATGCCAGAAGTGTTTGGGCCGATGATACGCACTCCGTGGGCACGGGCGATCTCCATCATCTGTGCCTCCAGCGCTGCCCCCTCTTCGCCGGTTTCGCCAAACCCGCTGGCCAGAATGACCGCCCCTTTCACCCCCCGGCGGCCACACTCGGCAATCAGCGCAGGCACGCTGGCGGCAGGCGTGCATAGCAGCGCAAGCTCAGGGCGGCCCGGCATCTCGGTGAGTGAAGGCCACGCCTGCACGCCTAAAATGTGATCGGCTTTGGGATTGATGGGGTAAATATGTCCCTGGTAGCCGCCATTAATCAGTCCAACCATGGCTTTGTAGCCCCGTTTGGTGGGGTCTGCAGAAGCGCCTACTACGGCAATGCCAGAGGGCGCTAAGATATCATGCAGCGGGCTGCGGACTGGGAGATGGCCTTCGAGAGTATTCATTGCGTGACCTGTTTGACAAAGAAGTGCATGACGGAGTGATACCAAGCTAATTCAAGAGGGCCGAGATCATTGGCCCAAAAAATTTGGCGCTCGCCGCTCGGCAAAGGCATCGACCCCCTCTTGCCAGTCCTCGGTGGTGGAGCAGGTAAACACCGCATCCAGCTCCTGCTGCAGCTGGCTCTCCATGCTGGTATGGGCGCTGCGATTGACCAGCGGCTTGAGCATCGCCATGGAGACCGGCGCCTGCTTGGCAAGCCGCTCGGCGAGTGTTTGCGCTTCGGCCATCAGCTGCGCTTGGGGGTAGCTGGCCAGCGCCAAGCCGATCCTGGCGGCTTCTGGCCCATGAAGTTTGTCGCCCAGATAGAGCAAGCGCCGGGCTTGGGTGAGCCCTACCAGTTGAGGCAGCAATTTTGAAACACCGCCGCCCACGCAAGTGCCAATACTGGTTTCTGGAAAACCAATCTGCGCCTCGTCAGCCATCACGATAAAATCGCAGGAGACCGCCATCTCCGCGCCTGCCCCCAGCGCATAGCCGTTCACGGCTGCTACCACCGGCTTACTGAGTTTGGTGATGGCTTCGCATACGTCGTTGCCCAGCTGCAAATACGCCCGGCGCTGAAACAGCGTGCGCTTAGCGCTGCCGTGGGCCTTCATATCGGCACCGACACAAAAGGCGCGCCCTTCACCGGTCAGCACCACCGCCCGGACCTGAGGCGACTGCTGTGCTATTCGCAGCACATCCAGCAGCTCTTGGTAGAGCGCCTCAACAACGGCGTTGAGGCGCTGCGGGCGATTCAGTCGCACGGTCAATACGCGGGCATCCAGAGTGACCAGCAGCGTTTCATAATTGGGCAGCGCAGTAGCGTCAGCAGGCATGGTGCTTTTTCTAACCTCCTCGGAGCAGTCGTCAAAACTTAACAAAACATTTGTTTCTTTATCTTAAATAAAAAGAAACAAACGTGTTTTTTTGAACGATAGAGTAGTCGCTGGGACGGCGTCAATACATCTGTAGCAAAAACATTTATCATTGGTACAAATGTTTTATTTTCATAAAAGAGGGTGCCATGCCAGACAACGCCACTCACGCCACCAGCCTGGACAGCATTCACCAGCAGCTAGCCGAGAGCTACGCGGCGCTTAGCCCACAGCTCAAGCGCGCTGCCAGCTATGTGCTGGAACATCCTGCAGAGATGGCGTTTCAGTCGATCCGCAAAACGGCTCAGGCAGCATCCGTCACTCCCTCCACCCTGGTCAGGCTAGCCAAGCGGCTTGGATTCGAGAGCTACGAGCCGTTTCGGGAAGTGTTTCAATCGGCGGTACAGGCAGCGCCGGTGGAGCTATCCGGCCGCGCCAGCCAGCTGAAGCAGCAGCACCGAAACCCAGAAGCGGCGCTGTTTGCGGAGGTAGGCGACGCTGCCTTCGATAATATTGGCAGGCTGTTTACGGCAGATAACCAAACGCGCGTCAAAGAGGCCGCTGAGCGAATCTTGGCCGCGCGGCGAGTCGCCGTGGTCGGGTTTCGCGACACCTTCGCCTGCGCGTACCACTTTGCCTACGTGGGGCGCATTGCGATGCCGGAAGTGACGCTCATTCGCGGCCAGGAGGGAGGCTTACTCACCGAGTTGGCCCCGTTCAACGAGCAGGATGTGGTAGTGGCGTTTGGCTTTGAACCCTACTGCGCCGAGACGGTGAAGGCGCTGGAGATTACTCGCGCCAACGGCGTGCAGGCGATTGTAATTACCGACACGCTGCGCTCGCCGCTGGTGCCGGGGGCCAGCGTAACGTTTACCGTTGCCAACGCTACGCCGCACTTTTTCCCGTCGATATTAGCGGCAATTACGCTCAGCGAAGCGATTTTGGCGGAGTGCGTGGCATTCGGCCCCGACCAGCTGGTCGATAACGTGACCCGCTTTGAGAGCCGAATGCGTCAGTTGGGAGCGTATATAGAGATTGCCTAAACAGTCGCTTAGTAATGTCATCAGACCGGAACAACCCTAGGCGGGGGCGCTGTGAATCCTTCCATGGACGCTACTTTCGCCATCCATGGCGAAAGACCCCCGCTACGGGATGATTCCGATCATCTCTAGTACCATTATCACGGCAATAAAATAGTAGAACCGGTGGTTTTACGGCTCTGTAGTGCATCCTGAGCCTTACCGGCGTCTTGCAGCGGGTAGCGGTTGGCCACGTCGATTTTGATTTTGCCGCTCTCAATCATGGCGAAAAACTCGTCGCACATCATCTCTAGGCGCTCACGGGTGTCGGCGTAGCCGTTCAGGCTTGGGCGAGTCACAAACAGCGCGCCTTTTTGGTTCAAAATACCGATATTCACGCCATCCACAGGGCCAGAAGAGTTGCCGAAACTCACCATCAGCGAACGAGGCTTCAAGCAGTCCAGCGACATTTCCCAGGTGTCTTTACCCACCGAGTCATACACTACGTCACACATCTCGCCGTTGGTCAGCTCGCGCAACCGCTCCACCACGTTCTCTTCGGTGTAGTTGATGGTCGCCCATGCCCCGTTGGCCATGGCTAGGTCAGCTTTTTCCTGAGAGCTCACCGTACCAATCAGCTTCACGCCCAGCGCTTTAGCCCACTGGCAGGCAATAGAGCCAACGCCCCCGGCCGCCGCGTGGAACAGAATGGTCTCACCGCCTTTAAGCTCATAGGTTTGACGCAGCAGATACTGCACCGTTAAGCCTTTCAGTAGGCTAGCGGCAGCGGTTTCAAAATCGATAAAATCCGGTAGCTTGACGACTTTGGACGCAGGCAGCGTGTGCAATTCCGCATAAGCACCCAGCGGGCCTTGGGCGTAAGCCACCCGGTCGCCGACTTTGAGATGCGTCACACCTTCGCCGACGGCATCCACCGTGCCAGCGCCCTCCGTTCCCAGCCCAGACGGCATGGCAGGCGCGGGATATAACCCCGTGCGGAAATAGATATCGATAAAGTTAAGCCCCACCGCTTTATTGGCGATACGCACTTCACCAGCAGCGGGGGCAGCCGGTTCGACCTCCACCCACTCCAACACCTCGGCACCACCGGTCTTGGAAAACTGGATACGCTTAGACATTCATGAGACTCCTGTTATTAATTATTGGACATACCCTGGACGCTATCCAACCGCGTTGGGCACATTAAATCAAGTGATTAGCCCGCTAAACCGACACACGGCTGTCATGGCTGCGTGCTAGACTGTGCCAACAATGGTGATTACTCCACTTATCAGCCACCACCCACGGACTGGACATGACGCACCCTGCTATTTCTGTTCCTACGCTTATTGCCCATCGAGGCTACTCAGCGGCAGCGCCTGAAAACACCCTAACCGCCGTCCGTGAGGCCCAACAAGCCGGTGCCACCTGGGTAGAGCTGGATGTGCAGCTATTGAAAGACGATACACCCGTCATCTGGCACGACAGCGATGTGAGCCGCTGCTCGGATGGTCGAGGAGAGCTAGCCAACCTCACGTGGCAGCAGGCTCAGCAGCTCGATGTAGGCCGCTGGTTTGGTGATCGCTTTGCCGGAGAAAAAATGGCCAGTCTGGAGGCCATGCTCTCCCTGCTGAACGAGTTGGAGATGGGCGTTAACCTAGAGATCAAGGTCAATAAAGGCCGTGATCCCATCCGCCTGGTGGATGAAGTACTGCCCGTCGTTTTAGAGGCTCTACCTCCCGAGCGGGTGGTGATCTCGTCGTTTGACTCGACCGCCCTTGTCCATTGCCGACACCATGCCCCTAAAGAAGCACTGGCACTAGGCGTCCTGTTTGGTAGTGTGCCCAAGCACTGGCGTGAGCAGTGTGAGGCGGTACAGGCGTTTAGTATTCACCCCCACTGGCCAAGGCTCAAGCAGACGCAAGCCGCTGCCATGTGCCGCGATGGCTACCAGATACTCTGCTACACCGCTAACGACCCCAGCGCTTTTGCCAGCCGCTGGTCGTGGGGCGTGACCAGTGCCATTACCGATGAGCCCGCCGCCTTTAAGCGATATTTAGATAATCGCCAACGTGCGGGCCAGTCTGCTCAACCTGCCACTTAAGGGAAATGATGAACTATCTGGGTGCTCATGTGAGTGCAGCGGGCGGCGCGGATCAAGCCGTGCTGCGCGCGGTCGAGATCGGTGCAACGGCGTTTGCGCTGTTCACCAAGAACCAGCGTCAGTGGAAGGGGAAACCGCTGACGGACGAGGCCATTGCCGCCTTCAAGGAGGCCTGTCAAGACCACGGCTTTGGCCCAAAGCAAATTCTGCCCCACGACAGCTATCTGATTAATCTGGGCCATCCAGAGTCAGAGGGGCTTAGAAAATCCCGTGCCGCGTTTCTAGACGAGATGCAGCGCTGCGAGCAGCTAGGGTTGACGCTGCTCAACTTTCACCCCGGCAGCCATTTGAACAAGATCAGCGAAGCCGACTGCCTGTCGCGCATTGCCGAATCCATCAACCTGGCTCTGGATGCCACCCAGGGCGTGACCGCGGTCATCGAAAACACCGCAGGTCAAGGCACCAACCTCGGCTGGCGTTTTGAGCACTTGGCCGAGATTATCGATCAGGTGGAGGATAAATCCCGGGTGGGCGTGTGTATCGATACCTGCCACGCTTTCGCTGCTGGGTACGATCTCCGCACCCGCGACGCAACAAAGGCGACTCTGGATGAGCTTGGCAAGGTCGTAGGTTTCCAGTACTTGCGCGGCATGCACCTGAACGACGCCAAGAGCGCTTTTGCCAGCCGCGTCGACCGACATCACAGCCTAGGTAAGGGCAATATCGGACTGGAGGCTTTTAGCGCTATCATGCAAGATCCGCGCATCCAAGGCATCCCGATGATTCTGGAAACCATCGAGCCCGAGATCTGGGCCGAGGAACTCAACTGGCTGCGCGCTCAAATGCCGGAAGCCGCGCCGGGTAAGTAGTGAATCACGTCGTGAAAGCGTAATCGCGTCGCGGTGTTATTACGCATGGCGTGGGGCCGGTCAGCAAAAAAGCGCAGCCCCTCGCCTGCCCGCAGCGTTTGCCAGCGCTCATCAAGACGCAGCTCCATCTCGCCTTCCACTATCACGATGTGTTCCACCACGCCGCTGGCGTGGGCCGATGATTCGCTGATCGCTCCAGGGGCAAGTTCGATCATGAACATCTCGAACCCCAGCAGAGGGTCGTAGGGAAACAGCAAGCGTGCCTGCATACCGGCGCTGTCATCGCCCCATACGGATTCTCGGCCGTCACGGTGTAGCTCACCTAACGCCGGTTTGTCATTATCGAACAGTGTCGAGAAAGATACCCGAAAGCCGCTGGCAATCTTCCAGAGCGTCGAGACCGTCGGACTGGACTCGCCCCGTTCGATCTGGCCGAGCATGGCTTTGCTCACCCCGGTTTCACCAGCAGCACGATCCAGGCTCCAGCCACGCTCTTTGCGCAGTTGCCGCACCGTCCCCGCAATATGTTGCGCAATGGTGTGTGGCTCACTGGCCATGGGCTTCTCCTGACTACCGCTTTGGATATGTGACACAGTCTGCCGCCCCTATTGTGCGTTATAACGCACAGTGGTAACGTGAAAGGCGCGCGCTATAACGCACATTTTGCCATCACAGCTTGGGAGAGGCCACCCATGGAAGCGCCATCCACCTGCCACGACTCCGCTGCGCCCAGTCTTTGGCGCGATATTAGTTTGTCGACGATCATTGCGGGGGCAGGTATTGCGCTGTTGGGTACGCTAAGCGGCGGTTTAGCAGGCGCATTTGAAAAAAGCGAACAGCGCGATGCGGCCATCGTGACGTTTTTGCTGACCGGTTCGGGCATTACGCTGCTTGGAATAGGAGGAGCCTTTTGGGGCTTGGTGGCTGGCTTAGCGGTATTGAAAATCACCACAGCGAAAGCAGCATCCTAAAAAGCGGTGCGGCAATACATAAACGCCCCTGGCCGGTTAACCTGCCAGGGGCGTTTAAGACGTCCGTTCAGATAAAGATGCCAGCCCTCTACATCGTGGCCAGCCGCTCTTCATCCAGCACGCCGGACATCCGCACCATGGCCAGCGCTTCATCCAGGCTGTCCATCTCTTCAATCACCAGCAGCTCGTTTTCTAAGCTAACCGGTTGGCCGGCCTTATCTGACAGTAGCTTCTCTAATGAGGCTACATCCATAGCGTCGTCTAAGTGGTGAATATCTACCGATGCGCTACTCGCGCTGGGAAGATAGATAGTGCCATTAGAGAAATCCACGGCGTAGGCAATCACCCCTGGAACGATGAAAAACAGCAGACCCACACCATTGGCAATCGCCACCACCGGGTCTACATCACCGCTCAACTGCCCCTTACGCTCAGGGTAAAACATGGTACCGCAACCGCTCAATGCCACAATGGAGACACCTACAACGGCCCCCGTTAACCAACGGCGAACTGCTTGCTGCATGGAGGTTCCCTCGAAATCTTAACGTACCGATAGCCGATGCTGTCGTGTTTGTTGTGTTCAAATCAGCGACTATCGAATCAAATGCCGCTTGATTCTAGCATACTTCAAGAACAGCACACGTTTGGCTGCTGACGTAGGATTTTGCCGCCTTACCCGCTTAGCCGTACAATGCCGGATTCAACGCTAAATTAAGCGCTACGTTCGACACAACGATCCAGCATCACCGCTACCAACCAAGGAATGCTCACACCCATGCGCGCCAGCCAATTATTGATTGCGACATTAAAAGAAACCCCGGCCGATGCTGAAGTCATCAGCCACCAGTTAATGCTGCGCGCCGGGATGATCCGCCGTCTCACCTCGGGCCTGTACACTTGGCTGCCCCTGGGGCTACGCACTCTGCGCAAAGTGGAAGCCATCGTGCGTGAAGAGATGAACCGGGCCGGTGCCCAAGAAGTATTGATGCCTGCCGTTCAGCCCGCCGATCTATGGCAGGAGTCTGGCCGCTGGGAACAGTACGGCCCGGAATTGCTGCGTTTGAAAGATCGCCACGAGCGCGATTACTGCGTAGGCCCCACTCATGAAGAAGTCATCACTGACCTAGTGCGCAAAGAGATCGCCAGCTACAAGCAGTTGCCGGTGAACTTCTACCAGATTCAAACCAAATTCCGTGATGAAATTCGCCCGCGTTTCGGCGTGATGCGCTCTCGTGAATTCATCATGAAGGATGCCTACTCCTTCCACCTGGACGAGGAATCTCTCAAAGAGACCTACCAGGGTATGTACGACGCCTATACGCGTATTTTCACGCGCCTGGGCCTCGACTTCCGCCCAGTGATTGCTGACAACGGCTCCATTGGCGGCACGGGCTCTCATGAATTCCACGTGCTGGCCGACTCCGGCGAAGACGATATCGTGTTCTCCAACGCATCTGATTACGCTGCCAACATCGAAAAAGCCGAAGCGTTGCCCGCGCCGCTGGGCAGCAACGTTGAGCGTGCGGCCCCTAGCGAAGAGATGCGTTTGGTTGATACACCGGATGCCAAAACCATCGCCACGCTGGTAGAGCAGTTCAAGCTGCCCATTGAGAAAACCGTCAAAACGCTGATGGTTCACGCGGCGGAAGGTGGTCTCATTGCGCTGCTGGTACGCGGCGACCACGAACTCAACGAAGTCAAAGCGGAAAACCTGCCTCAGGTGAAAGCCCCGCTGACCATGGCCAGCGAAGAGGAAATTCGTGCCGCCGTGGGTGCAGGCCCGGGCTCTTTAGGCCCAGTCGGTTTGGAAATGCCGATTATCATCGACCGCAGCGTTGCCTTAATGAGCGACTTCGGCGCGGGTGCCAACGTCGATGGCAAGCACTACTTCGGCATCAACTGGGAGCGTGATGCTGCCCTGCCTCAGGTCGCTGACCTACGTAACGTCGTAGAAGGCGACCCGTCACCCGATGGCCAAGGCACGCTCTCGATCAAGCGCGGCATCGAAGTCGGCCACGTGTTCCAGCTTGGCCAGAAGTACTCCGAAGCGATGAATGCCAGCGTGCTGGGCGACAACGGCAAAACCAGCCACCCGTGGATGGGCTGCTACGGCATTGGCGTGACCCGCGTGGTCGCAGCAGCCATTGAACAGAACCACGATGAGTCTGGCATTATCTGGCCCAATGCGATTGCGCCGTTCCAGGTCGCGCTAGTACCGATGAACGCGCATAAGTCACAGCGCGTGCGTGAAGAGTCCGAGCGCCTCTACCAAACGCTCACCGCCGCTGGTTTAGACGTGCTGCTGGACGACCGCGATACGCGCCCCGGCGTGAAGTTTGCCGACCTGGAACTGATGGGCGTCCCACACCGTTTGGTGATTGGCGACCGTGGCCTGGACAACGGCGAACTGGAGTACAAAGGCCGTCGCGATAGCGAAGCCACTATGATTCCTGCCGACAAGATTGTCGACTTCCTGCGTGAACAAGCGGGCCTTGTTAGCGCAGAGTAATCGGCAGGTATATGTCACTGAGCACTCCTTGGCGGCGTTTGTCGCCTCGGTACGTGAAGTGGGTGCTAATGGGCAGCCTGATGGTGGCTGCCTACCCCGCGCCAAGCGTAGCGGAGCCTGCCCTACGCCCCACGCTGGAAGCAGCCGACCCACAAACGCCCTACGCTCAGTGGCAGTTACAGCAGTGGCGCAGCCGTATGGATGCGCCGCTTTCCCGCTTTCTCGCCTCGCCTGAACAACGCCACACCTTACTCACTCGACTCTACCAAGAGGCCCGGCTGGCCGGGTTACCGCCTGAGCTGGTGCTGGCGTTAATCCAGGTCGAGAGCGCCTTTAATGCCGATGCGGTCTCCTCGGCGGGCGCGGTAGGTCTCATGCAGATCATGCCGTTTTGGGTCGCTGAGCTTGGCCTGCCCATGGACGACCTTACCGAACCCAACCGCAACCTGCGCTATGGGTGCACGATTTTAGCCCACTACCTTGCCATCGAACGGGGTGACTTTACCCGCGCTCTCGCTCGCTATAACGGCAGCCTGGGGAAGACGTGGTACCCAGAGCGAGTACTCAAAGCATGGCGAGATCACTGGCGCTAAGCGTTAACGTCTTTAATTAATCCAGCGTGATAGAACTGCGCGAGTAGCTGCGCCACGTCTTGGCGTACCTGCTCAAATTTTGCGCCTGCAAAAAAGCCTGTGAGCGTGTCACTCACGGAGTCAAGATCCAGCGGCTCGTGATTCAACAGCGCCCACACAGCCCGGCTGGTGGTGTTCAGCCGATGAATCGCGCCGCCCTCCTCGGCAATAACAAATAGCTCGTCGCCTAGCGGAAACTCAAACGCTGCCTCACTGGCCTGCCACTGGCGCGCATCCGTTGGCTCAAGGGCAGGTATCACTTCAGGAGTATCGCAACGGGGCTGGCTGGCCAGTGCCAAGCTCTCTAGGGTGCCACTTCCCCAGCATTTCGTAAGCCACTGGGCTGCATCAAAGGCGTCGCTATAGCGCAGCAGAAAACAGGGCAAGCCCTCAAGCAGTGGCAAGAAGCGCTCGATCAGCGCCTGGTCAGATTCGTGCTCGGCAAAATTTTGCTGTAACAGCTGCCATAACCCATCGCCTGGCTGAAGGCGGGTAAGCTGGGGCTCGTTTAGCGATTCATCGCGGTCAATCAGTAATATCGCCCCCAGCGGGCAGCGCTGGCCGTGGCTAGCTAACTGCGTATTGTCCAAACGAAGATAGCCATAGCGTGCATCCTGAGGGCCAAGGTGCGTTTGTACAAACTGACGAAACTCCAGAGACATCGCGTCAGGAAGCGGTAGCCGCAAGCGAGGTGCCACGCCCAGCGCAATCCCTTCCCCTTGCTTGTTGAGCGCCAGCACATCATCACCAAACACACGCTGCCCAGCCGCTGCAAAGGCGGCGGTTAAGGTGCTTTTGCCCGCCCGGTATGTATCGGGAAAAATCACTAGCTGGCCATTGATTTCCACTGATCCGCAGTGCAAACCCACTAACTCCGGGTGACGATAAAAATATGCCCCGGCAGCATCCGCGATAACGCTACAGGCGGTTCCTACCGCGCTGTCCAGCAGCGCCCCTTCAGGAAGCGCGGGCGCCTCTTGCCAATACCCCTGTGGGTGCCGCCATACGCAGATCTCCGGCGATTGGGTTTGCGCGGCGCAAGGCATCAAGGGCCAGCCTGGCATGGCGGCTGTTAGGACAGGCAGCAACTCGTCGGCATTCACTAACCGAAGGCAAGGCCCAACGCCTTCGAGCGTATAATCTTGATGATGGCTCGGCATGGCCGCTCCCTTACCAGCGCGGCAACACACGGCTTAGGCGAATTTCAATGACGCCGTCGCGCTCCCAGCGTGAGCGCTGGGGCCGAGAGTAATAACGCTCAGGATAGCCATGGCCATGGCGTGAATGATGCTGATGAGAATGGCGCGCTCTGGAATAATCAGGCCGGGAGTAACGGGGGCGCGAATAGTGCGGACGAGAGTAATGAGGTCGAGAGTAGCTAGGACGCGAATAGCTAGGCCGTGAGCGACTTGGGCGCGAATGACGATGCTCGCGGGCTTCAGCCTGCCCCATTGATAACAAGGTAGGCGCAACGTAAAGGGCAGCTGCACCTAAACCCAGACTAGCCAGTACTTGGCGGCGTGAACGGCGCTTGCTTAAAAGGTCTTTAGTGTTGTCGGTAGAGTCACTCATCACATGTCTCCTGATCGATAAGGCTAACAGGTTAACGAACACTGTTTCTGAAATTACTCTAGCTTCACCGACCAAGCGACACCATAGTAGGCGCTTGACTTCCCTATTGTTTACTCTTTTTCTTAAAATAGGCACTTTACCAAAGCATAACTGCCAATGCGCTTCAACGGTTATTAATACAACTTAAAAAAAAGACGCAGCGAGTAGGGTGAGGCGTCTCCGCCTCATCCCTCTCACAGAACCGTACATACGGACCACGTATACGGCTCATGCCATTAACTTACCCCGAATTCGGGGACAGTGATGCCGGTTCTGACCCTGGTCAGATCCAATAACC
>NZ_JBSXNN010000079.1:0-97791 GCF_056857635.1 Vreelandella sp. L-15
ATTTGAGTGCGCCAGGCAAAGCCTGGACATCCGGGAAACCGAGAAGGTGGAAAGGATGTCGTGAAACCCAGTGGGTGAAAGTCCCACCCGGCCAAGGCTAGCCACCAGCCGGCAGCGAGTGTTGCGTGGTGTCGGGTAACCGCCGCTGCGAAGCGTACACAGCGAGTAGGTAGGCCGTGTGATAGAGCCCCGAAATTGTGGTAGTGGCAGTCGCCGACAGTTTTCAAATGCTGGAAGGCAACACGACCCTGCCGTATGGCTTGGCAGGGAAGGGCCGCCGGGGTCGAAGAGCAGGGCATGTCCATACAGGGGTTTCCCAGGAACCTGGGAGGCCCGTCCTTCTCCTCTGAACGACAAAGGTACAGGCATGGGGCTGCCTGCGGCGAAAGCTCCCGGTCCGGTGCTGTCGTGCCTGACGGTACCGGAAGCAAACAACAGGCACTCAGGGGGTACGGCCAGGCGACCATAAGGAGCCAGCCGGATGGAAGGGCGGGAGTCGGAGTCGCTCATAGTACCGAAGAAGGCGGGGAACCTACTCGACGGGACCCGCTGGAGGGAAGGGGCGGCCAATCATCAGAACTGCACGAGGGCAACATGACAGGTGCACAGGAACCTGAGGTCATGTCCACGAAACAAGTGCGGATAGCAGCGCTGGCAGAGCGCTTCCCGCAGCGTGCCTTCACGTCACTGGCGCATCATATCGACGCCCAGTGGCTGAGGACGGCCTACCTGATGACGCGCCGTGACGGCGCCGTCGGGATCGACGGCCAGACGGCGGACGACTTCGCGCGCGACTTCGAGGCTAACGTCCAGCGTCTGCTGGAAGCGGCCAAGAGCGGTCGCTACCGGGCGCCGCCGGTGCGGCGCGTCAATATTCCCAAGGGAGACGGGCGCTCCACACGGCCGATTGGCATTCCTACCTTCGAAGACAAGGTCCTGCAACGTGCCGTGGTGGCCCTGCTGGAGCCGCTCTATGAGCATGATTTTCACGAGTGCTCGTATGGTTTCCGGCCGGGGCGCTCGGCGCATCAGGCCATCGGAACGGTGAGGAATGGCCTGATGTCGATGGGCGGAGGCTGGGTCATTGATCTGGACATCAAAGCCTTCTTCGACACGATCGACCACCAGCACCTGCGTGCGTTTCTGCAGCAACGAGTGAAGGACGGCGTGATCCTCCGCCTGATCGGCAAGTGGCTCAAGGCCGGGGTATTGGACGCCGGGCAATGGCAGAAGGGCGAGATAGGCAGCCCACAAGGGGGTGTGATTTCCCCCTTGCTGGCGAATGTCTACCTCCACTACGTGCTGGATGAGTGGTTTGAGCAAGACGTCAAACCACGCCTGCGCGGACGAGCATTCTCGGTGCGCTTCGCCGATGATGCCGTGCTCGCCTTCAGCAACGAAGCTGATGCCCGCAAGGTGCTGGAGGTACTGGCCAAGCGCTTTGCGCGCTTCGGCCTTACCCTGCACCCGACCAAGACTCGGCTGGTACGGTTTCGGCCACATCGCGAGCTACGGGCCGAGACCTTCGACTTCCTGGGCTTTACCTATTACTGGGGGAAGTCCCTGCGTGGACGCTGGATCATCAAGCAGAAAACGGCCAAGGACCGGTTCAAGCGAGGCCTGAAGCGAATTTCGCTGTGGTGCCGAGCCAACCGCCACCTGCCCCTGCGTGATCAGCACCGCCAACTCTGTCGAAAGGTTATGGGGCACTATGCGTACTACGGGATAACCCACAACATCGAGTCTCTGCAACGCTTCCAATACAGGGTTCAGACAACCTGGATCAAGTGGCTCAGGAGGCGATCACAGAGAGGATGGTTCCCGTGGGAGAAGGCAAGGCAACTGTTGCTGACACTCCCGTTACCGCGAGCGAGAATCGTGCACCGAGCGTCCTTCGTGTGAACCTGACGGTTGAGGAGCCGAGTGCGTCAATCGCGCACGCTCGGATCTGTGGGGGGCCGGAACGAGCAATCGTCCGGTCTACCCGACCTATAACTCATGTGGCGCTTTACACCGCCAAGGCGATGGGGAGAGGGCGCTATGCGGTTTTTGGCCCTGAGATGACGATGGGAGGCACTTCATGACGGCGAAGATAACATCATGCTTAGTAGCTTCCCTTTTCAGCGTGTTAGCTAGCAGCACTACGCTCTTGGCAGACACCTCTCCTACACTTGAACGTATTGCGCAGAGGCAGACCATTACGATTGGTCATCGAGAAAGCGAGGTGCCATTCTCTTACCTAGTCGATGGGCAGCCGGTTGGGTACGCCATCGACCTATGTTTGGCGGTGGTAGAGCGCATTAGCGAACAGCTTGAAGGCCCTCCGCCCAGAGTGGAGTTTGTGCCGGTGACTCCGGTGAATCGTTTTATTCTGCTGCGTAATGGTGAGATTGACCTAGAGTGTGGCGTCACCACCAGCACTTCTGAACGCCGCCAGCAGGCCGCGTTTTCCTATCCTCATTTTCTCACCGCCACGCACTATGTAGCCCTCGCTGAAAACGACATAAATACGGTAGCGGACTTGGCTGGCCGCAGCGTTGTCTCGACAACGGGCACGATTAACGTTGAGCAGTTAAATGAGCTCAATCGTACCCAAGAGCTGAATATCGCAGTGATGTTAAGCCGTAGCCATGACGAAGCGTTCGCGATGGTCGCCAACGAAAAAGCCACGGCGTTTGTGATGGACGATATTTTACTCGCCAGCCTAGTATCTGCGGCGGCCTTGCCTCAGCGTTTCCATATTTCGGAAGAAACAATTAGTGAGCCAAAGCCCTATGGCTTGATGATGCCATTAGAGGATGCAGTGTTTGCTGAGATGGTTAACGAAGCGCTGTATGAGCACTATCACAGCGGCGCTATTCAGGCGCTGTACGATAAGTGGTTTTTAAAGCCTATACCACCTGGAAACCGAGTGATTGGCTTGCCGGTAAGCTCAGAGCTGGCCGCTATCTTTGAGCGCCCAGATGCCTATGCCCACTAAGGAGGTAAGAGATGCAAAGAGTGCAAGCGCGGTGGTGGGGGCTGTTGATGGCTGTTTGGATGCTCTCTACGGCAGCAGCAGCGGAGATCAATACGCTACAGCGGCTGAGTGAAACCGGCACGCTTCGCGTGGGGTATGGCGATACCGCTCCCTTTTCTTACCAAGATGACGAAGGCAATGTGCGTGGCTACTCCATTGAATTATGCCAGCGGGTGGCGGAGCAGTTACAGCAGCAGCTTAACCTGCCCAAGCTCGATATTGAGTACGTTTTCCGCACCCCCGGTAATCGGGTTCAGCTGTTAAACAGCGGCGAAATCGATATTGAGTGCAACGCCAGCACCAATAATGCGGAGCGAAGGCGCAGCGCTGATTTTTCGCTTAGCCACTTTTTTGTCTCTGTACGCTTTGTGGCACTTAAAGAGAACCAGTTTTTCACTCTGCAGGACCTCGCCGGGAGGAGCGTGAGTGTGGCCCGGGGAACCGTCAATGTAGGACAAATTAACCAAGCCAACCGCGAACAGCAGCTCAACCTTTCTGTTGTGCCGGTGGAAACGCTGCAAGAAGCCTTTGATCTAGTCACGGAAGGTCGTGTTGCCGCCTTTGCCATGGACGATATCCTGCTCAGCACGATGATCGCTGAATCGGAAGATCCCTCAGCCTATTCGCTTTCAGAAGAGGCGGTTACCGCTGAAGAGCCGCTGGGCTTACTGATGCGCCAAGGGGACCAAGCGTTCGTGGAGCAGGTCAACCAGGCGCTGCGCGAGATTTATCAGCGGGGAGACATATTGGCGTTGTATGAAAGATGGTTTCTGCAGCCGTTACCCGGCAAGGGCATCACTCTTAACGTGCCTATTAGTGAGACGCTAGCGCAGCATTTTATGAACCCGTAGCGCTATGAATACGACGCCAAGCCGCCCACGTTGATGGGAGCCGTTCAAAGGGCGGCTTGGCGTATTTAAGTAGGAGGAGTCACCTGCATAGATAACAATAAGGCCGATAGCGTTTTACCATGCCCATCCAAGTTTAGAGCGCCATTGACGCCACCTTGTAGCGCGTCATCAAGCACTAAGTTCACCCCTTTTAGATGAGGCAATAAATAGCGGGTGACGTGACTCACACCCCGATGCTCAAATAGCGCTGCAACGTTTGGCTCTGAAAGTTGCTCAACTAGCCAAGCGTAGTGATCCTCCTGATACACAAATACCCCTAGGCTGAGTCGGTCGCCTTTATCGCCGGCCCGGGCATGGGCATAGCGGTGCAATAGTTCACTCATTACCCTCTCCTCCATGCAGTGTAACGGTGGGGGCCACTTGTTGCCTGGGTACCAAATACGAGGCTGTTTTTAAGCGTTGTGTATGGTGGCGTCGTACGCCGCCACCTCCCGCTGGCCCGCAGCAATAGAGCGCCAATAACTCCTGTGTTGCCAGCTCAACCACGCTTTTGTCTGCATGCTCTACGGCAAGACGAAGGCGAATATCGTTGGCGGCGTCCTGCAAAGTTTGAGCGGTGAGCTGTGAGTCGCCATCGAAAACGCTGGAAATGCCAATTAAGTCAAAGCGTGCACGCAGATTGGCGGGGCAGCGCAATGCCAGCCGCTGGCGCAGGGTTTCTCTGGCCAGGTTTGCTCTAGCGAAGGCATTAGGGCCCGCATAGGAAATCTCGGCTTCGCCTTGGTAACCATCTAGAAAACTCACAGTGGTTTTTAAACGATCAGGTGCTGGCTTGCCGCGTACACCGGTGACTTCAACACGATCTTTAGTAAGCTGCCTGACCCGGACGTGCTCAAGATCAATGACGACATCGGGAGTGATATAAGCGCCGGGGTTATGTATTTCATATAGCAGTTGCTCTTTGACCGTTTGCTCGGTGACTAAACCGCCCGTACCCGGTGGTTTGGTCACTACCAGCCGCCCGTTACGCTCAACCTCCACCAGGGGATAGCCTAGGGAGGCCATGCCAGGGACCTCTTTAACTCCCGGATCAGCAAAGTAACCGCCGGTCACTTGCGTGCCACACTCAATCAAATGGCCTGCTAAGGCCCCGGCGGCTAGTTTGTCCCAATCATCGCCTGCCCAGCTGTGGTAATAACAGAGTGGGGCAAGCGCGAGTGAGGGGTCGGCCACTCGCCCTGTAATCACGACTTGAGCCCCTTGGGCCATGGCCTCGATTAAGGCATCGGCACCCAGATAGACATTGGCGGCGACCACTTGCTCTAGTGCGGAAATAGACCGCTTTTCGCCCTCCCAAGCCTGCCAGTCGAGGGCATGCAGCCGGTCTCTAACATCATCGCCATGAATAGTGGCCAAGCACGCTTGAGAGTGGCCTAAGCGCTGAGCCAACTGCTGAATACGACGGCATGCGGCAGTTGGATTCGCCGCGCCAAAGTTACCCAAAATCGTAATGTGGTTAGCCAGGCAATCACTCAGAACCGGCGATAAAAACTCTTCCAGCAACGGCTCATCACCGCTGTCCGGGTCTTTGATCCGGCGTAACTGGGCAGCCGCCAGCGTGCGTTCCCCGAGTGTTTCAAACATCAGCGCACGAGGAGCATCATAAGACATGAGGGCATCGACCAGCGGCCTAGCCGCATCGGTGCGATCACCAGAGAAGCCCGCGCCACAACCTACCACGACCGTCATAAGGTCACCCCCGTATTAGCAGCGGTAGTCAGGGCGAGAAAACGGCGTGCCTCGGAGGCATTCATCACCCGGCGTCCAGTCGCTTCGATACGAGCTTTAGTCGCGGCGACTAGCTCGGCATTGTTGGTGGCGAGTTGGCCATCCGATCGCCATAGATTATTTTCAAAGCCGACTCGGGTATGACCACCTTGCTGGGCCGCCAGCGCTAAACAATCACCTTCGGTTGGCCCAAACGCACAGACTGCCCAGTGGTCACCAGCCATTAATGCTTGTAAAAAGCCGGGTAGACGGCTTGGGTCGGCAATGGGTGGGTCAACGTAGCGCCCAAGTACGAAGAGTAAGAAAGCCGGACCATTAGGCACATCACCTTGCTCTCTTAAGTGATTGAAGTGGGTGAGGTCTTCAGGCGAATAAACGATGTATTGAATATGTGTTCCGCAGCTGGCCAGGTAACGGCACAGCTCGCCACTGGCTTGAACCTCATGAGCATCACCGAACCATTCACGCACCGCGATAGACACGTAGCCTGGCTGCAATGCCTCCATCACATCTCGTTGTTCTGAGGGGGAATACCGCCCTCCTGCTTCGCTGGTGACTTGAAGAAGTAATTGATCTCCTACGGTTTCCTTAATGGCGCTAATGGCATCTCGGTAGGCACCAGCATCCAGTAAATGACGCCCGCCGGCTTCACGTACATGCACATGCATGGCGGAGGCGCCCGCTGCCAGGCACTCTTGTGCGTCTCTTGCAAGTTCCTCAGGGGTGAGAGGAATAGCGGGATGGTCGTGGTAGACGCGCCGAGCCCCATTAGGGGCTACCATTAGCAAACAAGGTGAGAGGCTCATAAGGTCTCCTCCTGTTTTACGTTAATTGCCAGCGCTTGCTGAATAGCCGTCAACTGCCGATCTCGTTCAGAAAAAAGGTCAGGCAGTGATTGGCCTTGCGTCGCAGATTCAACCCCATGGATCACTTGCGCATACAGCTCATCGTTCATGGTCGGTTGGCCTAAGCTAGCCCAGCGATACTCCTGGCTAGGGCCGAGGTGTTCCAAGTAGTGGCGAATGCCCCCTTGGCCGCCGCCCAGATGATAAGTCAGAAATGGCCCTTGAATGGCCCACCGCAACCCTGGGCCTGCCGTTACTGCCAGGTCGATGTCTTCCACGCTAGCCACGCCTTCCTGTAATAGATAGAGCGCTTCCCGCCACAATGCCGAAGAGAGTCGATTCGCAATATGGCCAATCATCTCTTTACGTAGCATCACCGGCTGCTTACCGATACGCCGATAAAAATCGACCAATCGCTCCACAAGCTCAGTTTCTGGCCCATAGAGTTCGACCAGAGGGACTAGGTGGGGTGGATTGAAGGGGTGCGCGATAATAATGCGCTCAGGCGCAGGTGCACCCTTAGTGATATCAGAGTGCTTTAAAGAGGAGGTGCTGCTCACCACCAACGCTTGTGAAGGCGCTGCCTGTTGAATATCTACTAAGAGCTGTTGCTTGAGCGAGACGGATTCAGGCGCATTTTCGACGACCAGCTCTACGCCTTCTAAGGCCTCTGCCAGCGTTTGCGCGACCACTGGCGTGCGGGCCTCGGCACCAAGGGCACGCATATCCTCAGCCACACGCTGGGTAAATTGGGCGCGGGCGTTGGCATCCGGGTCGAAAGCCGTGACATGTAAACCGCGAGAAAGAAAATAGGCGGTCCAACTAATGCCGATAGTGCCACAGCCAATCATCGCAATATTCGTCATGTTCACTCTTTGATGACTCATAGCTCCGCTCCTTGAAGTGCAACACGCCGAGAGGATTGCCAGGCCCATAGATAGAGCCCCGTCAGTCCCGCAATGCCGACTAACCCAAGTGCGATATTCGGCACCAGCGCCAATAGCCCTGTGGTTGCCAGCAGCGCACTATCCAGCCATCGGTTGCCGAAAAGGCGAGCGCCCCCCAATATGCCCGCGAAAGCCAAAACAAAGGCCATGGCACGTGCGGCGGCTAAGGTAATGTCCCAGGCATCGCCTAAACCGATAAGCGCGGGGTACGCCAGAATCAAGAAGGGAATAACGTAGGTGGTGGCTCCCAAGCGGATAGCATGCCCCGCGACTTGTAACCAGCCCGCCTTAGCGATCCCCGCAGCAACAAACACCGCGATGCACACAGGCGGAGTGATGACCGATATCGTCGCAAAATAGAAAACGAACAGATGGGCGACCAAGGGTTCGATACCGATGCGGGTCAGTGCAGGAGCCAGTACGGCGGCGACCAGCACATAGGCTGCGGTAGTCGGAATGCCCATGCCCATAATCAAGCAGATGACCGCGACAATTAGCGCGACTAGAAACACCTGCTCGCCAGCGACACTGACCACTAGCGTCGACAGCGTGACGCCAATCCCCGTTAAGTTGAGCATGGCCACCAGAATCTGCGCCCCGGCGAGCAACACTCCAATGATGACCATGCCCTTGCCAGCATCTTCCAGACCCGTCAGTAGCGAACGTAAGATTTGGCGGGGCGGCGTTCGGTCCAATAAAGCAAAGAAGAGATAACTGACAAGCAGCAAAGTAATGCCCAAGAAAGCTGCGAATTGGATGGAGTAGCCATTGAGAACGCCACCAAACAAGCCACCCAATGCGGCAACAATCGGGGTCAGCCGCTTAAATTGGAGCACATCTGGCCAAGCGGGAAGCTCGCTCTCTGGGACCAGCGGTAAGGCTTTGCGCACAGCGACCAAGTGCAGCGTAAAAAAGACCGCTACATAGAAAAGGAACGCGGGTAACACGGCGGCTAAGGCAATGGTGACGTAGCTGACACCGAGTATCTCAGCCATGATAAACGCTGCAGCGCCTAAAATCGGCGGCGCGATCTGGCCCCCGGTAGATGCAACCGCTTCAACGCCGCCAGCAAAGGCCGGTGGGTATTTGAGCCGTTTCATCATAGGAATGGTGAAGTTGCCCGTGGTGGCTACGTTAGCCACCGCGCTTCCGCTCACCATCGCAAATAGGCTGGAAGCCACGGTCGCGATTTTGGCGGCGCCCCCTTGGCTTCGCCCACCGATGCGCATTGAAAGATCAATAAAGGTCTGGCCGCCACCTGTGTGGAGCAAGAGACTGCCAAAGAGTACAAACGCGGCAATGGTAGTGGCAGCTACGCCGAGTAGCATTCCCCATACGCCTAAATCCCCGAGAAACAGCGTCTCTGTCACGAAACTAGCATCAAAACCTCGATGGCTGAGCGGGCCTGACAGTCGGTCACCCAGCAGGGCATAGGCGATACCGATGGTGACTAGTAGCGGGAATACCCATCCAATAGCTCGTCGGGCCACTTCCAAAATAGACACCACTAAAATGGCCGTGAGCGCCATATCCTGGGGGGTGGCCCAGGGTAGCGTGGTCAGAATGCTATTGGCGTTGAAGGTAATAAACAGGCAGGCGGTTATTGCCCCCAGGGCTAATAAACAATCAATCACCACCCCTACTGGGCGCCATGTTTTACCAGCGCCCAAGGGATAGGTGAGTAACCCCAGCCCGATCACCAGCGCAAGAAACAGACTGCGATGAACCAAGCTTTCAAAAGGCCCAGCCGCTGAGGTGTAGAAGATGAAGCCGCCCAAAAACAGGGCGACCAGCATGAGCAATTTATTGCGCATGGAACCGAGCTCCTTCCCTTATTCTGATGGCATCAGACGGTCAGGAATATCGTATCCCTGCTCTTCAAAATAGCGTGCGGCACCAGGGTGAAAAGGCACTGTTCCGCTGCTAAGGGTGAGTTCGGCGATATCAACATCGGCGAGATTAGCGAGCGCACTGACCTGCGGTTCGGGATTTTCCATCACGGCTTTAACAATTTGGTAAGCCGTTTCTTCATCAAGTTCGGGGCTTGCGTGCATCGCTAAGCCAAAGCTCCAGGTCGTGTAGGCGGGCATGCCATCCGCCGCTCCCTCGGGGATATTGACCACGGAAATATCAGGCATCTGTTCATTCAGCGTTTCAGCCTGTTCATCGCTAAGCGACAGCACTTGGATCGGCGTAAACGTTGCAATATCCATGGAGGAACCATCCAGCTTTTCACCTACGCCAGATTTGACGTACCCCGCCATGCGATTGTCTTTTACACCGGCAACCACGTCTGTGGTAGAGCCACGCACATACTCAGGGGTTAGGCCCAGCGTCTCCATGACGGCAATCGTCGTTGCTTCGGTGGCAGAGCCGGTGATGCCAGGATTGAGGCGGGCACCGTCCAATTCCGCCATGCTGGTCACGCCAGAGTCTTCGCGCATCACGACATTTTGTGGTGCTTGGGAATAGACCCAAAGCAGGCGGTTATCGACGGGGCGGCTTTCAAACTCTCCTTCACCCGCATAGGCGTGATAGCCCACGTTCGTGGTGACGAGGCCCATGTCGACCTGGTTTCTTAAAATGCGGCGCAAGTTGTCCACTGTGGCACCGGTTTCTACGACCGAGGTGCGCACACCATCCACATGCTGATTAATAATTTGCCCAACGGCGACGAAATAGCCGTATTGGCTAGACGATGTAGAGGTTGAGCCAATTAACAGCTGCTCTTCTGCTTGAGCAGCCGTGCCTGCGATTAAGCCAGCGCTGAGAATGGCGGTTAAGAGCGGCGTTTTTAGTGAGTACATAGCAATTGCTCTCTCTGGGTATTGTGGGTTGTTGGTTCCAGAAGATGCGTGTCATTTGACTTATTAAGAATGAGAGAGCCTGCTAGTATTTGTCTAATATAATTATACGAACGAGACTTTTACTTTATTTATGCAGCCTTCAATCCGACAACTAAAAGCCTTTGTGGCGATTGCCGAGTTCGGCAGCTTCGTTGAGGCGTCCGAGCGCCTGCACATGTCGCAGCCAGCCTTGAGTATTGCTATTCGAAAATTGGAGGAGTGTGTTGGCGGTGTCCTGTTTAATCGCTCGCCGCGAGGCGTACAGCTCACTCCGGAAGGAAAGTTCTTTCTGCCCACGGCTAGACGGCTGATTGGCGATTGGGATGAGGCGCTGGGCGATCTGGGAGAGCTGTTCAATAAACAGAGAGGCAAAATAACGCTCGCCGCGCTGCCGACATTAGCGGCGGGATTTTTGCCGACCGTGCTCGCCGACTATCGGCGTCGATTTCCTAATATCGCCATCAGCGTTCACGATGTATTAGCCTCCCAGGTAGATGATCTTGTTAGCGATCATCGGGCCGATATTGGGCTATCGGTACAGCCGCTGCGCGCAGAAGCAACCCATTTTGAGCCGCTTGTAGAAGACTACTTTGTCGCGGTATGTCCGGATGGGCACCCCTTATTAGCTATGGACACCGTGCCTTGGGAGGCGCTACTGCGCTACCCCATTATCGGCGTGAGTCGCTTGTCGAGCACGCGTGCTGCGATAGAGAGCGTCTTAAAAGAGCTGAGCCTTGAAATGGATTTGATGTGTGAAGTCAGCCAAATTGGCACCGCCGGACGGATGGTGGCCGCAGGTTTAGGGGTGGCTGCGCTCCCTTCACTCAGCTTTCGCCAGATTTCCGCGGAGGGCATAGGCTGGCGGCCTTTAACGGCCCCACACGTTCCGCGGTCATTAGGCATTATTACTCCCTCGCGTGGCTCACCTTCTGCAGCAGCGACCGCCATGCTGGAACTAGTCCGAGAGCATGCTGCCTTCCTACGCGTACGTTTTGAAAGTGGAAATGCGACCGCTTCCTATAAAGGAGGCGGTCGTTAGAGTGATCATCCTGGGTGGTTATGAAGCGACACGGAAGGGGTTACGCGGGTCGTTATCCCAGGCGAGGAAGGGTTTGCCGGTTTCCTGAGGCACCATGGTGATGCAGTTCTCTACGGGGCAGGTGATTTGGCACAGGTTGCAGCCCACGCACTCGTCTTCGATGACCTCGTAGCGGCGTGCGCCGTCCTGCTCGGTGAGTTTGGCAATCGACTGGTGAGAGGTGTCTTCGCAGGCGATATAGCAGCGGCCGCAGTCGATGCACAAATCCTGGTTAATATGGGCGATGGTCTTGAAGTTGATATCCAGATGCTTCCAGTCGGTGGTGTGCGGCACCGCCTTGCGGGAAAACGCCTCAATGGAGTCGTAGCCTTTTTCTGCCATCCAGCGGGAGAGGCCGTCTTTCATCTCCTCTACGATCCTAAAACCGTTGAGCATGGCGGCGGTGCACACCTGCACGCTGCCTGCGCCCAGGGCGATAAATTCCGCCGCATCCCGCCAGGTGGAAATCCCGCCGATGCCTGAAATAGGTAGCGTAGGTGTGGCTGGGTCACGGGCAATTTCTGCCACCATGTTCAGGGCGATGGGTTTGACGGCGCTGCCGCAGTAGCCGCCGTGGGTGCTCTGATGGCCTACGGTGGGTTTGGCGACCATGTTGTCCAGGTCGATGCTGGTGATCGAGTTGATGGTGTTGATTAGCGAGACCGCATCCGCGCCGCCACGTAGCGCCGCCTGGGCACCCACGCGAATATCGGTGATGTTGGGGGTGAGTTTGACAATCACCGGTTTGGAGTAGTGCTTCTTACACCAGTAGGTGACTTTTTCGATCAGATCCGGGTTTTGGCCCACCGCCGCGCCCATGCCGCGTTCCGGCATGCCGTGGGGGCAGCCCAGGTTGAGCTCAATTCCGTCTGCGCCGGTGGCTTCTACCAGCGGCAAGATGTACGCCCAGGCTTCCTCGTTACAGGGCACCATGATGGAGACGATTAGCGCCCGGTCGGGCCAATCCTTCTTCACCTGGGTGATCTCTTTGAGGTTGATCTCCAGCGAGCGGTCGGTAATCAGCTCGATATTGTTAAAGCCAATCACCTCGCGGTTTTTGCCGTAGTGAGCGGAGTAGCGGGAGGAGACGTTGACTGCCGCAGGCTCTTCACCAAGGGTTTTCCACACCACGCCGCCCCAGCCCGCTTCGTAGGCGCGCACGACGTTGTAGGCTTTGTCGGTGGGCGGGGCAGAGGCCAGCCAGAACGGGTTGGGGGCTTTGATACCGGCAAAATTCACCGACAGATCAACGCCGTTCACCACGCTGTCGCCGCTGTTTTTCTTGCCTGGAAAAGAGAGGGTGTTGAAAGGCGTGGTGTTCATGCGGCCTCCTGCTGGGCGGCGAGCGCTTGATGGATGGCGTGAGCCGCCAGCTTGCCGTGCTGCACGGCTTGTACGGTGAGGTCCTGGCCGGGTTTCACGCAGTCGCCCCCGGCGTAAACGTTGGGCAGTGAGGTTTGGAACATCTCATTGACGTGAATGCGCTCGCCGTCGCGGGCAAGCTCCGCGGCAGTGGCGTCGCGCAGGCTTTCGCCAGCGAAGCCTTGGCCGATGGCGGTGAAAATGGCATCCGCCGCGATCTCGAAGGTCTCGCCCGTGGTGGAGAGGCGACCCTGCTGCTCTGCGGTGTTGGCAAAACGCATGCCTGCCACCCGCCCTTGCGCGTCCAGCAGAATCTCGTCGGGCTGCGCCCAGGTGATCATGCGCACGCCGTTAGCTTTGGCGATCTCCTGTTCATGGTCGGTGGCGGACATCGCCTCAACGCCACGGCGATACACCAACGTGACTTCAGCCGCGCCCAGTCGCGCCATTTGCGTGGCCATATCGATCGCCGTATTGCCTGCGCCAATCACGATGCAGCGCTTGGCCACGGCCAGGCTGCCCAGGTCATCGGTTTGGCGCAGGGTTTTGATGTAGTCCACCGCAGGCATCAGGCCCGGTGCATCCTCGCCGGTTAGTCCCAGCGTACGGCTCGCCCCTAGCCCCAAACCCAGGAATACGCTGTCGTACTGCTGGCGCAGGGTGTCGAGGGTAAGGTTGTCGCCCAGGCGCTGGCCGTACTGAAGGTCGATGCCGCCGACTTCCAGTAAGAACTCGACTTCTTTACGGGCAAAGTCATCGGTCATTTTGTAGCGGGCGATACCGTACTCGTTAAGCCCGCCGGGCTTTTGTTCGGCCTCAAAAATCGTCACCTGATGGCCCAGCATTGCCAAGCGATGCGCGCAGGAGAGCCCCGCAGGCCCGGCACCCACCACGACGATGTGGCGGCCAGTGCTGGCGGCGCGCTTAAACGGGTGGCTCTCAAACTGCATATGATCGGTGGCGTGGCGCTGGAGCAGACCAATCAGCACCGGCTGGCACTCGGCGTCGTGGTTACGCACGCAGCTACGTTCGCAGAGAATTTCGGTGGGGCATACGCGGGCGCAGCTGCCGCCGAGGATATTGGCTTTCAGAATGGTTTCCGCTGCGCCATTAATGTTGTTTTCACTGATTTGGCGGATGAAGCTCGGTATATCAATATCCGACGGGCAGGCCTCGACGCAGGGCGCGTCAAAGCAGTAGAGGCAGCGCTGGCTTTCAATGATGGCCTGGCGTGGCGTCAGCGGCGGGTGAAGGTCGCTGAAATTATGCGCCAACGTCGCTGGGTCGTAGGTGCCGACCTCTTTTGCGCTGGGCAGATGATCAAGTGAATGGGTCACGGTCGTTTCTCCATTGCTCTGTTCTTCGTAGGTGCTGGGATTAGCGAGTTACCGCCACGGGTGCATTCAGCTCGGCACGTTTTGCGAGCAGCTCGAACACGCCGGGGTAGGCGGGGCGCTTTAAGTAGCGCCCTGCGCCGCGCTCGGCATGGAGTTCACCGTCCCGCCATGTCCACTTGCCCTGGCTAATGGTGTGGCGAGCAATGCCGCGCACCGTTTTGCCCTCGAAGATGTTGAAGTCGACGTTCTGATGGTGAGTTTTCGCGGAGATCGTGCGCGTACCGTTCGGGTCCCACACCACGATGTCAGCATCGGAGCCCACTTGGATCGCCCCCTTGCGCGGGTAGAGGTTGAAGATTTTGGCGGTATTGGTAGAGGTGACCGCGACAAACTCTTGGGGCGATAGCTTGCCGGTATTCACGCCTTCGTCCCACAGCACGGCCAGGCGGTCTTCCACGCCTGCGGTGCCGTTGGGGATCTTGGTGAAGTCATCTTTCCCAGCGGCCTTTTGCTCTTCGCAGAAGCAGCAGTGGTCGGTGGCGGTGGTTTGCAGGTTTCCAGATTGAAGGCCGTGCCACAGCGCTTCCTGATGACCCTTAGGGCGGAAGGGCGGACTCATCACATGGGCAGCCGCCGTTGCCCAGTCGGGGTTTTGATAAACGCTGTCGTCGATCACTAGATGGCCCGCTAAGCACTCGCCAAATACCGGGTGGCCCTGCTGGCGGGCGTAGGCGATTTCGTCCACCGCGTCCTTGGTGGAAACGTGTACCAAATAAACCGGCGCCCCCAGGGTGCTGGCAATACGAATCGCCCGGCTGGCGGCTTCGCCTTCCACCTGAGGTGGTCGGGAAAGCGGATGCGCTTCTGGCCCGGTCATCCCCTGGGCGAGCAGCTTTTGCTGCATGTGGTAGACCAGCTCGCCGTTTTCTGCGTGAACGGTGGGTACTGCACCCAGCTCCAAGCAGCGGGAAAAACTCTCCACCAGGATATCGTCGGTGGCCATGATCGCGCCCTTGTAGGCCATGAAGTGCTTGAAGCTGTTAACGCCGTGCTCCCGCACCAGCGTCCCCATCTCTTCTTTGACGCTCTCATCCCACCAGGTAATCGCCACGTGGAAAGCGAAATCGGTGGCGGCTTTTTCGGCCCAGCCTTGCCAGGTGTTAAACGCTTCCAGCAGCGACTGGCCGGGGCTTGGGATCACAAAGTCGATGATGGTCGTGGTGCCCCCTGCCATAGCCGCGGCGGTGCCGGTGTAGAAATCTTCGCTGGCCACCGCACCCATAAACGGCATCTGCATATGGGTGTGGGGGTCGATACCGCCGGGCATCACCAATTGGTGGCTGGCATCGACAATCTCGCAGCCTTCCGGCACGTCTAAATCGGTGCCAATGGCGTGGATTTTTCCATCGACGCAGAGCACGTCAGCGCGGTGGGTGTCGGCGTGGGTGACGACGGTGCCGCCCTTGATCAATAAACTCATGATTCACTCCTGGGATAATTGACTGAGGGGCTTATTCGCCGTCGGTTAAGCGGGTGTAGGTTTCCGGGCGGCGGTCACGGAAGAACTGCCAGTTGTTGCGCACCTCGCGCACCATGTCTAAATCGATCTCGTGTACCAGCAGCTCGTCTTCCGTTTCGCTGGCCTGGGCTTCGATTTTGCCGCGTGGGTTAACGATGTAGCTGGAGCCGTAAAAGTCGCCGATATTCCAAGGCGCTTCGCTGCCCACGCGGTTGATGGCAGCGATGAAGCAGCCGTTAGCGGCGGCCGAGGCGGGTTGTTCAAGCTCCCATAAATATTGGGATAGCCCGGCCACAGTCGCGGAGGGGTTGAAGATCACTTCGGCACCGTTAAGGGCCAGTGCTCGCCAGCCTTCAGGGAAGTGGCGGTCATAGCAGATATACACGCCGATCTTGCCGTAGGCGGTATCGAACACCGGCCAGTTAGATTGGCCAGGCTTAAAGAAGAATTTTTCCCAAAAGCCAGCCACTTGGGGAATGTGTGTTTTGTGGTATTTGCCCAGATAGCTACCGTCAGCGTCGAACACCGCTGCCGTGTTGTAGTAAACGCCGGTCTCGGTCTCTTCATAGATAGGGACGATGATCACCATACGGTGTTCGGCGGCGAGCTTCTGCATCATCTGGCAGGTGGGGCCTTCCGGCACCCGCTCGGCAGCGGCGTACCATTTGCTGTCCTGGCTGGGGCAAAAGTAGGGTTGATTAAACACTTCCTGGAAGCACAGTACTTGCACACCTTGTTCAGCGGCTTGTTTTATCAGCGGCAGATGCGCTTCGTTCATTGTGTCTCGAATAGCGGCGGGTTCCAGGTCGGTACTGGTTTTTAGGCCCATTTGAACCAGGCCGATTTTCATCTTCTGCATACAAAGCCCTCTCGTGTCATACGCACCAACCGTCTGCTAGCGCATAACGGTGATTAACGGTCAGGTAAAACCATGTATTGCTAATACGGATTAGCAAATACGGCGGTCGCTTGGCGTGTAGTGACATCGGCTTAAAGCCAAATGTTTATTGTTATGAGTAAAAGTTGTCATATTTGACAGCTTTTTGAACATAGACCTTTACGTAGTCACTTTTCAAGGTTTTTTTATGGGGTGTGCGGCTATCTATTAACCAATTGATTTTATTTGTTTTTATTTTTTATGTGATCTTTTTTTGCTAATTTAGTGAGTGTTTGCACATATTTGGTGGTTTTTAAATTCTTTTAAAATCAGTAATTTGATTTTTCATTGACTGGTTTGTGCACTTTTTATGGTGCTTTTATGGTGCAATATTTTTTTAACGAACTAAGGTTTTTAGTGGGTTTGCTATACATTGGCGAAAACAATAACAAGCGCGTAGGTAGTGACTGCCTATCTGTCGATCAAGTCAGCTTTTTGTTCAATAAGTTAACGATCCTGTCTTCAGTTTAGGCATGCTTATTGCTGCGACAAAAGCTGAACCCGTACCTGCGGTCGGCAATGTCGCTGCTGAGGAGAATAAAATGACTGGCTCAAGAACCCAGATGGTAGACAGAGAGGGGTTGATTGAACTTAATGTTGGTGAGGACGTGCGTAATAGTCCCCGCTTCAATAAAGATATTGCACCTACCCAGGCAAGTGAGCGTACCTGGAGTAAGTGGAATATCGCGGCGCTATGGGTGGGGATGTCGATCTGCGTGCCCACGTATACGCTGGGTGGGGTGCTAACCGCCTACTTCGGCTTGAGCGTGGGGGAGGCGCTCTTTGCCATCCTGCTGGCCAACGTCATCGTACTGATTCCACTGACGCTGAATGCCTTTCCTGGCACTAAGTTCGGGATTCCTTTTCCGGTGGTATTGCGCTCATCCTTCGGTATTTTGGGCTCGAATGTGCCGTGCCTAGTACGTGCGCTGGTGGGCTGCGGCTGGTTCGGCATTCAAACCATGTTTGGTGGTTTAGCTATCCATTTGCTGCTGTCGGAGCTAATTCCTGCCTGGGCTGCTTTGGGTGGCGTGGGGGAGGTGATTGGCTTTTTTGTTTTCGGCGCGATGAACCTGTATGTGGTCATTCGCGGAGCGGAGTCGATTAAGTGGCTGGAAACGCTGGCTGCACCGCTGCTGTTGGCCGTAGGCGTTGGCCTGATGATGTGGGCGTGGCCGCATATGTCGATGACCGAGCTGCTGGCTCAACCGCCATCGCGCCCTGAGGGGGCTTCCGTTTATGGTTATTTCTTTGCCGGTTTGACCGCCATGGTGGGTTTTTGGGCGACTCTCTCACTAAATATTCCTGACTTCAGCCGCTTTGCCAAAAGCCAAAAAGATCAAATTGCAGGTCAAATTATTGGTCTACCGCTGACGATGTTCTTCTTTGCTGCCCTTGGGGTTGTGCTAACCGCTGCGTCTGAATCGCTAGTAGGGCAAACCGTTGCAGATCCGGTGAGGTTAATCGGTTATATCGACAGCCCCTTCTGGGTCATTATGGCGATGTTATTGATCATTATTGCCACTATTTCGACCAACACCGCTTCTAATATCGTCTCACCTACCAATGATTTTCAGAACATAGCGCCAAAAGTGATCAACCAGACGCGTGGCGTGCTGATAACCGGTGCGGTGGGAGTGCTGCTGATGGGCTATGACCTGTTACAAAAGGCAGGCATCATTCCTCCTGGAGTGTCTCTTGAGCAGATGTACTCCAATTGGCTGCTGGGTTACTCCAGTCTGTTAGGCCCCATTGCGGGCATTATGGCGGTGGACTACTTCCTGATTAAAAAGCAGCGCCTGGATGTACCCAGCCTGTACCTGGATAGTCACGCCTATCCTGCGGTCAACATGGCCGGTTTTATCGCTTTCGGGGTTCCTGTTGTGCTGACCTTACTGTCACTGTTAACCGGCACGATGAACTGGTTCTATGACTACGGCTGGTTCACTGGCTCCGCGCTGGGGGCGATTGTTTACTACGTCGCAAGCCAGGTATTGGCGTCATCTCCAAAGGCGGGGCCTGCGCCAGTGATGGCCAGCGAGGTGACAGAGCAATCCTGATCGGCTGTCGATGATAGTGGCTGTATGACAAAGCTCGGCAATTAGCCGAGCTTTGTCAGGCTTAGCCCCCCCCACTGATAAACCCCAAAAACGCATCCACCACGCGGTTGGGGCGGCGGTCATGGCGGGTAATCAGTACAAACGGGATGCGGTAGTGCTGAGTAGCGGTGTGAAGCGCGCGCATCTTGCCAGCTGCCACCCACTGCTCGGCGACATGTTCGGGTAGAAAGCCCATAAAGCGTCCGGTCAAAATCAGAAAGGCGGCCCCTTCTCGGTCCGAGGCAGAAGCCTGTAGGTTGAGTGCTTCGTGGGCTTGGCGTGCAGCATCAGGTAGGGGGTAGCGCGGGCGAATCGCCGGGTGGCTGGCGATTTGTGCAAGGCTCAATGCCTCATCGGGCACGCTGAACAGGGGATGTTCGGCGGAGCAGTATAAGTAAGAAGGTTCGTCGTACAACAGCCGTGTTTCTAAACTGGTGGGCAAATTCACCGCAGGCACTACCCCCACATGCAGGTGACCATCCATCACGCCGCGAATCACCGCGTCCGATGGCTCCATATGAATATGGACCGTTACCTCGTGATGAGGGGCGGTGAGTGCTGCCAATGCATGGGTCACATCCATGGCGGGTAGCGTGACGAGGTTATCGGTAATACCGATATTCAATTCGCCTTTGATAGTGTGATGCAGCGCGTTAACGTCGCTTTTAAAGGTCTCCAGCGCCGTAAGCAGCGTTAGCCCTGCCTGATAAATCTCTTTCCCCTCTTCTGTTAGGCTGAATCCGCCGCGTCCTCGCTGACAGAGGGAAAACCCCAGACGCCCCTCCAGGTCGTTCATATGCTGGCTAATGGCCGAGCGACTAATCCCCAAGGTGGTTTCCGCAGCGGTAAAACCGCCGCACTCAACGACCGTCTTAAAAATGCGGATCAGGCGTATTTCGTAGTCGCTCATTTGGCCTAGTGATGCCATAACTGTCTCTTGATCAGGAAAAAAGGGGGGGGCTGCATTGCGTTTAACAAAAAATTGATATACATCAAAAAAGCGAAGCGTCACTATCCTGGCATTGCGCCCATAGAGTCGCGGTGGTGTATCTTCCACTGTTATCCATGCCATCGCAAAGGACAAGCTACTCTTGGGTAGCCAGCAAGCGCTAGGATTGCACTATCAGCAGGTGTTGCCCCCCGCGTTGGCAAACACCTTTGACGCCATCTTTCATCAAGTTCAGCAAACCCGTCAGGTGGCGACGTTTGAATACCCGCTGATGCTAGGCCAACAGCAACGTTACTTTCATGCCACTGTTAGCCCCTTGGCAAGCAAAGCAAAATACTTTGAAGGAGTGCTTTCTGTGACCCGCGATATTACCGACGCGAAGCAAGCCGAGGCTGAACTGCAAATCGCCGCTGCGGCATTCCAGGCGCATTTAGGCATTATGGTGACCGATGCGCGGGGCAATATCCTGAAGGTTAATGATACTTTTAAGCGTATTACCGGTTACAGCGATGAGGAGATGATTGGCAAAAACCCGCGTATGTTTAGTTCCGGCCACCATAACGCTGCGTTTTATCGTCGGCTGTGGCGTAGCGTTATGGCAACGGGTAACTGGGAAGGGGAGATCTGGAATCAGCGCAAAAACGGCGAGCTGTTTCCTGAGTGGCTGACCATTAGCGCGGTGTATGGCCACGGCGGTGAATTGACCCACTACGTGGCGACCATGAGCGATATTAGTGAGCGTAAAGCGGCCGAGGAGGAGATCCACCAGCTTGCCTTTTATGACCCGTTAACCGGCTTTGCTAACCGTCGACTGTTTATTGATCGTATTGGTACAGCGTTAAAAGAGCTTAACCGTCATCAGCGCTGCGGCGCGTTAATCCTGATCGATATTGATAACTTTAATCATGTTAACGATACCCTAGGCCACCATGCGGGCGACCAGCTGTTGCAAAGTGTTGCCCGGCGCTTTGGGCGAATGCTGCGAGATACCGACACCTTGGCAAGGTTGGGAAGCGACGAGTTTGCGGTGCTGATCGAAGGGATTGATGGTAGCCCACGGCAAACTCAGCAACTGGCTAAATATATCGCGTATAAGCTGCTGGTGGCGCTGGATGAGCCGATCAGCGTGGGGGAGGAGAGTGCGTTAGTCACCGCTAGCGTAGGTATTACGATCATCGCAGATAGCCAGCGCAGCGCAGACGACTATCTTCAACAGGGAGATATGGCACTTTCTCAAGCGAAAGCCAGCGGCCGACGAGCAGTGCGCTTTTTTGACCCTTCCATGCAGGCAAAACTGCTAGCTAAGGTAAAACTAGAGTCGGAGCTTCGCCAAGCGCTTGAGCATCAGCAATGGCGGCTGCATTACCAACCTCAGGTTGATCGTCGGGGTAGATTAATAGGCGTTGAAGCCCTACTGCGCTGGCAGCACCCTGAGCGTGGGTTAGTCTCGCCGGGCGAGTTTATACCGCTGCTAGAGAGCACAGGGCTGATTAATGATGTCGGGGAGTGGGTGCTGGAAGAGGCTTGCCAGCAGTTAGCCCAGTGGGCAGGTTCGCCGCTGCTGGATAGGCTCACGATTTCGGTGAACATCAGCCCATTACAATTCCGCGAGAACAACTTTCTACAGCGGGTCGAGCAGGTATTTCAGCGTACTCAAGCGCCGCTAGAGCAGCTGAAATTAGAAGTCACTGAAACTCTGTTTGTAGAGGCGCGTGACGATGCACGCGATAAAATGCTCAGTCTAAAAGCCTTGGGCGTTCGTTTCTCGCTGGACGACTTCGGCACCGGCTACTCGTCGCTGGCTTACTTGGCCCAACTGCCGTTGGACCAGCTGAAAATTGACCAATCCTTTGTGCAGCAAGTGCTCGAGAGCAAAGCAAACGCGGCGATTGTGGAAAGTACCATTGCCCTGGCGAAGAGCTTAAACCTGGATGTGATTGCCGAGGGGGTGGAAGTGGAAGCGCAGCAGGCGTGGCTGATGGCCCATGGCTGTCACGCCTTTCAGGGCTATCTGTTCGGACGGCCGGTGTCCGTTAATGACATTGAAGCAGCCGTGCTAGCTCAGTCCTACGCGTGAGGCATGCAGCTTGATGAGTAACGCCGCGATCAGCGCGGCGTGCTCAAAGCTCTCGGGGGTAATCACCTCAAGCCGTGAGTCCTGCCGCCAGGCGCTGCTGGCAACGCTGAGCGCGCCGTCTGCGCGGTTGAACCGTTTCCAGCCGTCGGTGGTGTGGAACACTCCCTTTACCCGCGCCGTAGCGGGCAGCTCGCCAACACAATGGGCGAGATGGTCGAGGTCGAATCGCTCGGTAGGGTGCCACCGCAGGCCCGTGCTGGTGTAACCCAGGGCAGTGGCGGTTTGCTGTTGGGGCTGGCCAGCAGGGGGCGGAAAATCGAAAAAAGCCCCCTCTAGGCTAGGGCTGGCTGCCAGAGCCTGATGCTCGGCAGGCATCGCAGGCTGATCTTGTTGGCGCGCCTGGCCGCTGTCCAAGATGAGCGACACCGGCAGCCCCCCTTCCTCAACGGTGTACACCCATTTACGGGCCGGCCATAGCGTGCCGATAAACTGCTGCGCTTGTTGATGCTGGGCGCTGCTTGCCTGCTCGCCCATGGTGATAGCGATGGCGTCAGCCATATTTAGCTGGTCCTGAAACGTGTCGTGCTCACGCACGCGGGCTTCATCCAATCGGCGTGGGTCAAGCGTGGCGATGATATCCTGCACCGCCACCACGTCTTGAAACGCCTCGCCGCGCAGTAAATCTAATAACCCCGCCGGATGGCCAAGGCCCGATGGCTCGATAATCACCCGGTCGGGCTTGCTGCGCGCTAATAAATTGACCAGCGCCGCCTGAAGCACAAACGCCAGCTGGCAGCATAGGCAGCCGCCGGGCAAGCCTTTTACCACCACATCATCGCGGGCATCAAACATCGCTTGATCAATGCCGATCTGACCAAATTCGTTGACCAAAATCGCCCACTTCTCATCCACAGGCTTTTGCTCGATCAGGCTGTGGATAAGCGTGGTTTTGCCGCTACCTAAAAAGCCGGTGACGATGTGAACGGGAACGCGTGAAGCGGCTGCCAACGGTTAACCTCCGGTCATGTTCATAAAACGCACCACCTGCACGTCGCCATCGGTGGTGAAGTGGTGGCGTTCGGGCTTGAGCGGCAGCGCATTGATAATGGCGGTTTTGAGCGCCTGCATATCGCCAGGATGGCGGCGCAATACGGCGCGCAGGTCCACTGAGTGTTCATTCCCTAGGCAGAGCAGCAGGCGACCTTCCACGGTGACCCGGACGCGGTTGCAACTATCGCAGAAGTTGTGGCTGTGGGGCGAGATAAAGCCCACCCGACTGTCGCTATCGGCCATTTTGAAGTAGCGCGACGGCCCTGGTGTGCTCTCTGTGGTGGGCATCAGCGGGTAGCGTGTTTCGATCAATGCCTGAACGTCGTCGCTGGAGTAGAAGGTCTCTGCTCGGGAGTGGTCGGACACATCGCCCAGCGGCATCTCCTCGATAAAGCTAATATCGAGGCCCTCCTGACGGGCAAAGGTCACCAAGTCGAGCACTTCGTCTTCGTTACGCCCTTTCAAGATTACCGCGTTCAGCTTGATGCGCTTGAAGCCCGCCTCTTTGGCGGCGTGGATACCGTCGATCACTTTGGCTAAGTCGCCGGTGCGCGTAAGTTGCTTAAAGCGCTCGGGGTCGAGGGAGTCCAGGCTAATGTTGAGCCGACGTAGGCCACCGTCATATAGCCGCTTGGCGTGCTTGCGCAGGCTAGCGCCGTTGGTGGTCATGGTGAAATCGTCCAGCCCCGGTAGGGCGCCAATCTCGTCCACCAGTTGCTCAATCCCTTTGCGCACTAGCGGTTCGCCGCCGGTCAGGCGGATCTTCTCGACGCCAAGCTCGGTGAAGGCGCGCGCCACCATGGCGAGCTCTTCCAGCGTGAGCACTTGCGCGCGGGGGAGAAACGTCATCTCCTCGCTCATGCAGTACACGCATCGGAAGTCGCAGCGGTCCGTCACGGAGATGCGTACATAGCGGACACGGCGGCCAAAATCGTCAATCAGTTGTTCGGTCATTGCCAGCTCGTTATGGGTTGAATGCAGACCGCCTCGCCTGGTTGAGCGTCTGCTTGGTCATCGCTAAGTTCAATTAAGCAGTTGGCCATCACCATGGAAGTCAAAATACCCGAACCCTGGGCACCTGTGCTGCGCACATGTAGCACGCCCTGCTCATTACAAGTATAAATGCCACGTAGAAAGTCGGTGCGCTTCAGGCGGCTTTTTAGCGGTGTTTGGGCAATCGCTGTGAGTCGTAAGGGCGGAAAAGGCAGCTGCCCCTGCAGTCGTTGCAAAAGCGGCACCACAAACTGGCTGAAAGTAACCATCACCGCCACCGGATTACCGGGTAAGCCCACAAACGGCGTGCGGGAGTCACTCAGTTGGCCGCAGGCCATCGGGCGGCCAGGGCGTAGCGCCACCCGCCAAAAGGCCAGCCGTCCAAGTTTTTCCAGCGCGTCGCGGGTGTAGTCCGCGTGGCCCAAGGACACGCCGCCGCTGGTAATCACAAGGTCACACTGCGCCGCTGCTTCCGCAAGCGCTTGCTCAATGGCGCGCGGGTCGTCGGGCAGAATACCTAAATCCACCACCTCGGCGCCTTGCTCGCTAAGCATGCCGATTAAGGTAAAGCGGTTGGTGTCGTAGATCCCGGCGCTGGGGAGCGGCTCTCCCGGTGGCGTGACTTCGTTGCCGGTAGAAAAAATCGCGACCTTAGGGCGCTGGTATACGTCGACCTCGGCATAGCCTAACGAGGCCACCAGCCCCATGCTGGCAGCATCCAGCCGTGTGCCCGCCGTCAATGCAACGGCCCCTTTGGCAATATCTTCTCCGGCTTGGCGTACGTGCTGCCCAAAACTGACCCGCTCTGGCGCATCGATGGTGACGCTGTCGTCGCCCTCAATGAGCTGCTCACGCATAACCACCGTATCGGTGCCGCTGGGCAGCGGCGCGCCGGTGGTGATGCGTACGCACTGGCCAGAGGGCACCTCACCCTCAAACGCTTGCCCGGCGAAGGCATCACCTACGATCTGAATATGTGTGGTGTAGGGTGGCTCTTTGGGCCAGGACAAGGCAACGCCATCCATCGCCGCATTGGTATTCTGTGGCACGCTAATAGGCGCAGTGATATCAGTCGCCAGCCTGCGTCCGTAGGCGCTGCCTATTGCCACCTGTTCTACCGCTACCGATTTCTCAACCAGCGTCATCAGCGCATCGCGGGCGGCATCGACGCTGAGCATCTGCTCGCCTAGCTCAAAACACGACAGGCTCATGGCGTCTCCTGGGAAGGCGTTGTCAGTGCCAGCTCCAAGCGGGATTTCTCCTCTTCAGTATTGAGGTTGGCGAACGCTTCAGGGCAGTCGGACATATCCACTCGGCACCAGGCGTGGCGAGCGTACCAGCGGTCGATTTTGCGTTCGCCTTCGGCCAGGGTGGCGGCCAGGTCGTCGGCCAGCGACGTACGCAGCAGCGCGACGACGGGGTGCAGGCGCTCGCCATCAAACGCCACGGCGATATCGTGCTCGACACCCTCCTGGGTAATACCTGCGACCATGCGCGCCACCAAATCGTGGGGCAGTGCAGGGGAGTCGCAGGGTGCGACCAGCAGCCACGGAGTTTGAGCCGCACGCAGGCCGCTGTAAATACCCATCAGCGGGCCTTTAAAGCCGCCTTCGGCATCTTCAATCACACGGTCGGCAAACAGCGCATACGCATCGCTATTACGGTTGGCGTTAATCACCAGCTCATGTACCTGGCCTTCGAAACGCTTGACGGTGTGTGCCACCAGCGGCAGTCCGGCAAATGGCTCTAGGCCCTTATCACGGCCACCCATGCGACGGCCTTCTCCGCCCGCGAGGATCATGCCAGTCAGTTCGTGCTTGGTGATCATATGCCTGCCTCCTTGGACGAGCGCGCGCTCGGCGGCTTGGGGGGAATCGCGTCCAGCGTCAAGCGGCCAGCGGCGTTAATGGCTTGGAAGCCTTTCCCCTTCGCACGGGCAAGCAGCATCACGCCGAAACGTTCGGCCAGCTCTACGCCTTTTTGTGTCACGCCTGAACGCGATACCAGTACGCTAATGCCCATTTGCGCGACTTTTAGCACCATTTCCGATGTTAGCCGGCCCGTGGTGTAGAAAATATCGGCGCTACGGCTATCAGCTTGGTTAAGCCACTGGCGACCCGCCAGTGTGTCCACGGCGTTGTGGCGGCCCACGTCTTCGACGAAATCCAACACCTGAGCTTGGTGGCACAGCGCGCAGCCGTGTACCGCGCCCGCGCTGCGGTAGGTGTCATTATAGGTGTTCAAATTGGTCAACAGTTGATAGAGCGTCGATTGGGCCAGCGGTGTCTCAGGCAGCGTTGTGAGAGAAGTTTGCTCCAACAGTTTACCAAACACCGTGCCCTGGCCGCAGCCCGTTGTGACGGTGCGCGTGCTAAGGCGCGCTTCCAAATCATCAGGCAGGTGGCGGGTAACGATCACCGCAGCCTCTACTTCCCAATCGACTTGAACGGCGGTTAAGTCCTCGACGCTTCTTAATAGCCCCTGGTTGCGCAGGTAGCCTACCACTAGTGCCTCGGGGTCATCGCCCAGCGTCATCAGGGTGACAATTTCACGCTTGTTAAGATACACCGTGAGTGCACGCTCGGCGGCAATGGCCTGGGGGCGGGTGTCGCCGTAGGCATCCATGACATCAATGGTGGTCGTGGCCGGTAAGCGGGCTCGGCTTAACTGAAGGGCGGGCATCCGCAATCCTCACTGATACCAAAACGCTGTGTGGCTGACGCAAACACGGCGCACAAGATCATAATAGTTGAGTAAAATAGTCTGAGTTGACGATGATGGCGCTCAAAAGGCTTACTTGTCTACCCGTTCAAGGTCTAAGGTGGTGAAACCCATGAGTGATAGTTTACGCGCATTAAGCGTTACCTTAGTCGCCGAGCCCAAGCAGGTGCGCAGTTTCACGCTGACCCAGTGGCGCATTGCCGAGCTGGTGCCGGGGGACCAAGGGGAGTGCGTACTCAACCTGCAGCTCTATATGACCGAGCGAGCCGCCTATCGATTTAACCTCACCGCGCCGACGCCGCGCCTGTTCGTGCGTGCCGGGTTCACCGGGCAAACCCCGAAGCCCGATGCGATCACCGCCAGCCAGGATGTGGCCGCAGGCTGGCTGGATGGCGAGCAGCAAGTATTAGAAGCTGCGATGCCGATGGCGATTCAGGTGTGGATAGAGCACTATCTCGCGCGCCACGGTGAAGCGCCGGTGGAAACCCGCAAGAAAAAACGCAAAGGGGCCGGGCGTGGCAAAGAGATCCCGACCAAGGAGCAGCCACAGTGAGCCGTTTGGAGCGCTGGTCGCGTAAAAAGCGCGGCATTGAACATGAGAGTGATGACAGTCAGCCGGTGGAGCCGATAGAGCCTCAGTTGGAAGTGGAGACGCACGCGCCTGAGTCTGAGGGCATAGATGCCTCCTCCTCAGCGGTAGGCGAGCAAGAGGCCGCAGCTCCGCCCCTGCCGGGCAGCCTGGACCACACGTTGCCCGACCCAGACACCTTGCCTGCAGGCAGCGACTTCAGCGCCTTTATGGTGCCTGGCGTCAGTGCTGCGCTGCGCCGCCGTGCCCTGCGTAGGCTCTGGGCCACCGGTAACTACAATGTGCGCGATGGTTTGGATGATTACGACGCCGACTTCACTCAACAGTTAAAGCCCATGGCCAGCGAGCTAGCGGGCAAGCTGCGGCGTTGGGCCAATAAGGCGGAAGAGACCTTAGAGAAGCTGGAAGATTCGGCACAAAAAGACGCTGAACACAGCGAAAAAGTGGCGGCTGAGAGCCCGCCTGAGCAGGTGAGCGCTTGCACAAGTGATGACAGTTTTGTACAAAGTGCCTCGCCAGACGACCAGTCTGATTATCCTGATCACGCTCCAGGAGAGCGAAAAAAAGAAAGTTAGCTTTTTGAATCAGTGGGTTATGGTAAGTATGGTGGGCTTTCGTTGACAGCGGTACGACCAAAGGAAGTGGCAAAAAAGCTGTTTTCGCCATACGCTGATACAAGAAGCTATGTCGTTATAACGCCGAAAGTCATCCGTGGTGAGATGACAAAATCTAATCTCTAATTATAACAAAAACGACCTCTTGACCGTGAGAATGCATGAACCAACGAATCCAACTGGCGTCGATTGACGACCAGCGCAACGTCGCCGCTCGTGAAGCGGTGCGTCGGCGTATCTCATGGCCGGTGAATTTAACGCCTGCCAACGTGACCTACCACAGCCGCGGTCATGTGCTGCTGCTCGGTAGTGCGCCGTCAGTGACTCAAGCGGCACGAGTGCTTCAGGGGCGAGGATTAGCGTCCCTCACGATGCTGACCACAGATGAGGCCGTTGATCTTCCCGTCGCCAGCGAGCCGCTGATCGCTCAAGTGCTGAGTGCGCATCAACAGTCACAGCTTAACATCGCGGGTCATTTGGGTGGTTTTCGTGCCACTCTGAGCCAAGACGATGGCGACTCTCTCAATCTTGCCCAAGCGCTGATTGAGCGGGACGTGTTTGACGTAGTGCTGGACCTTTCGGAGGGAGCACTTAACGTCGCTTCTTGGGAACTGCCCCCGCCGGGCTACCTGCGCCTCGCGTGGGAGCGCCAGGAAGCTGAGCGTGCCGACGTGTTAGAGAGCGTGACGGAGCTGGTCGGTGAGTTCGATAAACCGCGCTATTTCCAGGTCAATACCGATCTTTGTGCCCACTCTTCCAGTGGTAACGTCGGTTGCACTCGCTGCCTCGACGTCTGCCCGGCGGATGCAATTTCTAGCATCCAAGGCCGCATTGAGTCGCGCATTGAGATTGATCCTTTCCTTTGCCAAGGCGTAGGCAGTTGCACCAGTGCGTGCCCTACGGGTGCCATCGAGTTTCGCCTGCCGGAAACCCGCCGTCAGCAGGATACGTTAGCCACTTGGCTCACTGCTTATCGGGACGCCGGTGGCGAGGTGCCGGTGCTGCGCTTTATTACCCATGACTCGCTGGAAGCTGAGCGTGCTGCAGGCATTACCACGCCGGGCCACATCATTGATGCCCCCTTGGAAGAGCTGGGCGCGGCGGGTCACGACCAGTGGCTGACGGCGCTCGCCAGCGGCGCTTCTGAAGTGCGCATTCAGCTTCACGACGGCATGCCGCCCCGGCTCAGCGCATTTTTAGAGCATCAAATCGCTCAGGCCCATAGTCTGCTGGCCGCGCTAGGCCACGACGCCGCGCGTATTAAGCTACTGTCGGTAGATGCCGAGGGCGAGCGAGATGCGCTGCCCAGCCTAACACCGCTCACCGAGTCGCCATTGAGCTTTAATGAGCCTAATAAGCGTGCTCGCCTGAACGTTGTGCTGGCGCGGTTGGCTGAACTGGGGGCTCCCAGCGGTGAGCGCCACGCCATGCCTCAAGGGGCGGCTTACGGCGGCATTAATGTCGATAGCGCGGCCTGTACGCTGTGCCACGCCTGTGTCAGCAATTGCCCAACGCCTGCGCTTAAGTCCGGCGGTAATACCCCCGCGCTTAGCTTCCTGGAAGCCGATTGTGTACAGTGCGGGCTCTGCGAACAGGCCTGCCCTGAAGACGCCATCACGCTGGAGCCAGGCTTCCTCGCGGCACCTGCGCGCGAAACGCGGCATATTTGCCACGAAGAGGCGGCTTTCGAATGTATTAGCTGCGGTAAGCCGTTTGCCACCGCCAGCACCGTTGCCACCATTAAAGCCAAGCTGGCCAACCACCCTTACTTTGCCGGTGATGCCATGACGCGCTTAGAAATGTGTGAAGACTGTCGGGTGAAAGACGTGTGGAAAACCATGGCTCGTGACCCTGAAGCGCAACTAAAGGTGTAAAGCAATGAGCGATGCAATGCCGACGCTAAGTGAAACCGATGCGCTGCGAATGGATATCTACCAGCTGTTTGCCAGTCTGCTGCGCCAAGCGCCGGACAGCGAGCTACTGGCGTGGCTAGAAAGTCTCGATATTGAGCAAGATGGTAGCCGCATTGCCGAATACTGGGCCGCGCTGTCAAAAGCGGCAAGCCAAAGCGATGTGGACAGCCTGAAGCGTGCGCATTTCCGCCACTTAGTAGGCGTCATTCAAGGCGACGTTGTGCCCTATGCATCCTGGTACCGCAACGGCGAGCTGATGGAAGCCGCGCTGGTCGCGCTGCGCCAAGATCTCCGAGTGCTAGGCTTTGAGCGCAGCGAGCATACCCGGGACCCAGAGGATCACTTGGCGGCGATGTGCGAAGTGATGGCCATGCTCATCGCCGCGCAAAGTAGTGAACAGTTCACCTTTTTCCAACAGCACCTTGCCCCCTGGGCTAGCCGCTGTTGGGATGACCTTGCAAAAGTAGACACCGCTTTCTATTCAGCACTGGGGCAGTTGGGTAGTGCTTTTATGGAGAGCGAACAGGCACGTTTGAGCGATCAAGCGGCCTATCAACCGGTGCGCATAGTGGAGCCTGCTTCCTATGATGCCGGTGCAGCGCGCAAAGCCACACCGTGACGTGACCGTGCGCAGCGGTAAGCGAACAACAGGGCCTACGGGCCACGCATAAAAAAGGGCATGAAAGAGGAGAACCCCATGCACCAGTCACATAACCCTGAGCGCCGCCGGTTTATGAAAACCGTTGGTTTAGGCACCGCCGCTGCGGGCGCAGCCGTTGCGGTAGGCCACGTCACGCTGGCACAGGCAGATGATAAAAGTCCGGTTGAGCGCGACAAGCAGGCGGTGAACTACCGCGAGACCGACCATATTCGTGCTTATTACGCCTCGCTGCGTGACTGACGGCGAACTGCCAGGAGATTTGCCATGCGTCTAACTCGCAAAACGAACACCCCCGCTACCACTGGGTTGGGTATTTCCCGTCGTCAGTTCCTAAAGCGCACGGGTGTAGCCACCGGAGGGGTGGCTGCGGCAGGCTTTATGGGCGCGCCGATGATGCAGCGCACTGAAGCGGCTGATAAAACGCCGGTACTCGACTCCCCGGTAGAAACGAAGCGCACCATCTGCTCCCACTGCTCGGTAGGCTGCGGTGTGTATGCCGAGGTTCAAGAGGGCATCTGGACCAAGCAAGAGCCCGCCTTCGACCACCCGATCAACCGTGGCGCTCACTGTGCCAAAGGTGCGTCGCTCCGCCAGCACGGCCACTCCACGCGCCGCCTGAAGTACCCGATGAAACTGGTCGCCGGTGAATGGCAGCGCCTGAGCTGGGACGACGCCGTCAATGAGATCGGCGACAAGCTGCTGGAACTGCGCGACGCCCACGGCCCCGACAGCGTTTACTGGCTGGGGTCGGCCAAGTTCAGTAACGAGCAGGCGTACCTGATGCGCAAGCTCGCCTCCATGTGGGGCACCAACAACACCGACCACCAGGCGCGTATTTGCCACTCCACCACGGTAGCGGGTGTGGCCAATACCTGGGGCTACGGGGCGATGACCAACTCGCTCAACGATATGCACAACAGCCGCTCCATGCTGTTCATCGGCTCCAACCCCAGTGAAGCCCACCCGGTGGCGATGCAGCACTTCCTGATTGCCAAAGAGCGCAACAACTGCGACATCATCGTTGCCGATCCGCGCTTCACGCGTACGGCCGCCAAGGCCAACAAGTACGTGCGCATCCGCCCTGGCTCCGATGTGGCCTACATCTGGGGCCTGTTGTGGCACATTTTCGAAAACGGCTGGGAAGACCGCGAATACATCAACCAGCGCGTCTACGGCATGGATGAAGTGCGTGCCGAAGTCGCCCAGTTCCCGCCCAGCGTCGTGGAAGACATCACCGGCGTCTCGGAAGCCGACATGTTCGAGGTGGCCAAGCGGCTTTCCGACAACCGTCCGGGCTGTGTGGTCTGGTGTATGGGCGGTACTCAGCACACCACCGGCAACAACAACACCCGCGCCTACTGCATCCTGGAGCTGGCACTGGGCAATATCGGCAAGTCTGGCGGCGGTGCCAACATCCTGCGTGGTCACGACAACGTACAGGGTGCCACCGATTTGGGCCTGGGGTCTGATTCACTGCCGGGCTACTACGGCTTAGCAGAAGGCGCTTGGCAGCACTGGGCCAATGTGTGGGACGTAGACTACGAGTGGCTGAAAGGCCGCTTCGACGACACCGAGTACGCCGACGGCAAGCCCATGTACTCCAGCGGTATTACCGTCTCCCGTTGGGTAGATGGCGTGCTGGAAGAGGACGAAAACATCTCCCAGCGCACCGCGCTGAAAGCGATGTTCTACTGGGGCCACGCGGTCAACTCGCAAACCCGCGGCGTTGAAATGCAAAAGGCGATGCAGAAACTGGAGATGATGGTCATCGTCGACCCTTATCCCACTGTCGCGTCCGTCATGCACGACCGCACCGACGGCGTTTACCTGCTGCCCGCTGCCACGCAGTTTGAAACCACCGGTAGTGTGACTGCCACCAACCGCTCGATTCAGTGGCGTGACCAAGTCATCGAACCGCTGTTCGAGTCCAAGCCCGACCATGAAATCATGTACCTGTTTGCCCGCAAGCTGGGCTTCGGTAATGAGCTGGTCAAGAACTATGAAATGAACGGCGACGAGCCGCTGATCGAAGATATTCTGCGTGAAATTAACAGAGGTATGTGGACCGTCGGTTACACCGGCCAAAGCCCAGAGCGCTTGAAAGAGCACCAGCAAAACTGGCACACCTTCAGTTTTGAGAACCTGCGTGCCCAGGGCGGCCCTGCCGATGGCGACTACTACGGTTTGCCGTGGCCTTGCTGGGGCACCCCGGAATTCCGTCACCCGGGCTCCCCGAACCTCTACGATACCAGCGTGCCCGTGATGGAGGGCGGCATGGGCTTCCGCGCCCGCTTTGGCATCGAGCGTAACGGCGTCAACCTGCTGGCCGAAGGCTCGGCCCCGGTAGGCGGCGACATCGACGACGGTTATCCGGAGTTCAACGACCAGTTGCTGAAAGACCTGGGCTGGTGGGATGACCTGACGGCCGAAGAGAAAGAGGCTGCTGAAGGTAAAAACTGGAAAACCGACTTCTCCGGCGGTATCCAGCGCGTTGCTATCGAACACGGCTGTGCGCCTTATGGTAATGCCAAGGCCCGTGCCGTGGTGTGGACGTTCCCGGACGCGGTGCCGAAGCACCGCGAGCCGCTCTACACCACTCGTCGTGACCTGGTCGAGCGCTACCCCACGTGGGACGACTTTGACTCCATCATGCGTCTGCCCACGCTCTATCGAACCATCCAGGAGCGCGACAACAGCGCGGACTACCCGATCATTCTGACCTCAGGTCGTTTGGTCGAGTACGAAGGTGGCGGCGAAGAAACCCGCTCCATGTCGTGGCTGGCGGAGCTGCAACAGGAAATGTTCGTCGAGATGAACCCTGCCGACGCCAACGATATCGGCGTACGTGACGGTGACGATGTCTGGGTCGAAGGCGCCGAGGGCGGCCGCGTCAAGGTGAAAGCCCTGGTCACCCCCAGGGTGGATCGCAAGGTGGCCTTCATGCCGTTCCACTTTGGCGGCATCTTCCAGGGCGAGAACCTGCATGATCGCTACCCGGAAGGCACGGCGCCCTATGTTCAGGGTGAGGCAGCCAACACGGCGACCACTTACGGCTACGACCCGGTGACACTGATGCAAGAGACCAAGTGCACCATCTGCCGTATCGAACGCGCCAGCTAATAAGACCTGACCTGACAGCATGCCGGTGCGGGCACGCCCGCACCGGCAAGAGGAGAACACCATGGCTCAAATGAAATTTATGTGTGACGCCGAGCGCTGCATCGAGTGCAACGGCTGCGTCACCGCCTGTAAAAATGCCAACGACGTCGAGTGGGGCATCCAGCGCCGCCGCGTGGTCACGCTGAACGACGGCGAAGCGGATGAAATGTCCATTTCCGTTGCCTGTATGCACTGTGATGATGCCCCTTGTATGGCGGTTTGCCCTACCGACTGCTTCTACAAAACCGACGATGGCATCGTGCTGCACGACAAGGACCTGTGCATCGGCTGTGGTTACTGCCTATACGCCTGCCCCTTCGGCGCGCCGCAGTTCCCCCAGCAGAACGCCTTTGGCGAGCGCGGCAAGATGGACAAGTGCACCTTCTGTGCCGGTGGCCCTGCGGAAACCAAAGAAGAGGAGTACCAGAAGTACGGCTCCAACCGCATCGCGGAAGGCAAACTGCCGCTGTGTGCTGAAATGTGCTCTACCAAAGCGCTACTGGCCGGTGATGCGCAGGATGTGGCCGATATCTTCCGCCAGCGCGTGGTACACCGTGGCCATAAAGATGGTGCGTGGTCGAACAATCCTCGGGCTAGCACTGACAACCTTGCCTATGATGCTGCCCGCAAAGGGTAAGGAGGCGTGTCATGACAACGTTGACCATGACAAAGGTGCCCTCACGGGCACCTAGCGGCACCGCTAGCTGGCTACAGCGTGGCTGGCGTCTATGCCTAATGCTGGTGCTGTTGGTTGCGAGTTTGGGGGTCACCCACATGGCCGTGGCGCAAGCCGACCCGGATCGCGAAATGACCACCGCCGCCCCCGGCATCACGGCGGATCAGTGGCGCCAAGTACGCAGTGGCGAGACGGGACCGAACTACCGTGACTCCCGGCACGAGAGTAACTACAACCTGATCAACGCCAGCGGCGAAACGTGGCGGATACTGCGCAATCGCTGGGTATCGCCGTTTGGCTTGATCGCCATCGGCGGCATGGCCGCGATGATTGCGCTGTTTTACTTCATCGTTGGCCGTAAATACCTGGAAGAGCCGCGCACGGGCCGCAAGCTCTTGCGCTGGTCGCTGCTAATGCGCGCGCTGCACTGGACCGTGGCGACGCTGTTCATCACGCTGGCGCTGACCGGGCTGAACCTGCTGCTGGGCAAGTTCGTGTTCCGTACGCTGTTCGGCGATGCCGTCTGGGGCTGGATGGTCGCGGCGTCCAAGGTGTTACACAACTACTTGGGGCCGATTTTTGGCGTGCTGCTGGTCATCATGCTGATTAGCCTGATCAAAGAGAACATTCCCAAGAAGCACGACTGGGTATGGTTCAAAAAGGGCGGCGGTATGATTGGCAAAGGCCATGTAGATGCTGGTTTTGCCAACGGTGGCGAAAAAGCCTGGTACTGGCTGCTAGCGTCGGTAGGCATTTTGGTGGTGGCGAGTGGCTTCGTGCTCGACTTCCCCAACTTTGACCAGGGCCGCGACACCATGCAGTGGGCCAACATCATCCACGCCGTGGGCGCGCTGGGCTTGACCGCCGTCTCGCTGGGCCATATCTACATCGGCACATTAGGTACGGAAGGCGCGCTGGAAGGCATGACCACCGGCTACGTGGATGAAACCTGGGCTAAAGAACACCACAACCTGTGGTATGAAGCGGTTAAAGATCAGACCGTTAGTGAAGAGGAACTGGCCGCACGTAAAGCGGGCGGCAGCGGTGAGCCTTCAGCAGCCAAGCCAAGCTGAGTCACGCCGTCGAGATAAGTGGACGTGAACGCCCTTCGACACCGCCTTCGGGCGGTGTCTTTTGTTATGCTGCACTCCAATGACTTTTGAAAGAGGAATCACCATGGCGACATTTGACGAACTGGATGCCACCACCCGCACTGAGCTGGAAGCCGCCGCCTTTCGGCGCTTGCTTAAGCATCTGGACGACAATAAAGATGTGCAGAACATCGACCTGATGATTCTGGCGGATTTCTGCCGTAACTGCCTCTCCAAGTGGCTGGTGACCGCCGCCGATGAGCGCGGCACCGAGCTTGAGCTGGACGCCGCCCGCGAGTACGTCTACGGCATGCCCTACAGCGAGTGGAAAGCCAATCACCAGGGTGAGGCAACGCCGGAACAGCTGGCTGCTCTTGAAGCGCGCCAAGCCAAGAAAAAGGCCAACGCCTCCCCCAACGAGCACAAGGAGTAGCGCCATGGATGCCATGGAAGCGCTGAACATTGCGGTGCTCACCGTCTCCGATACGCGGACGGAAGAGACCGACCGCTCGGGGCAGTCGCTGGTGCAGCGGCTAACTGAGGCGGGGCACCGTTTGGCGGATAAGCGGATCGTACCGGATGACGTTTACCAGATCCGTGCGGTGGTAGCGCAGTGGATTGCCGACCCCGGCGTGCAGGTGGTGCTAACCACGGGCGGCACAGGGTTTACCGGGCGCGACTCCACCCCCGAAGCGGTCTCGGTGCTGCTGGATAAACGTATCGAAGGTTTTGGTGAGCGTTTTCGCCAGCTCAGCGGCGATGAGATCGGCAGCTCCACGATCCAGAGTCGCGCATTGGGTGGCTTCGCTAACGCCACGGTGGTGTTCTGTTTGCCGGGCTCTACCGGTGCGTGCCGTACCGGCTGGGATGGCATTCTGGCCGAACAGCTCGATAGCCGCCATAAGCCCTGCAACTTTGCCAACCTGGTGATTCCCGGTCGGGGGCAGCATGGCTGATCTGCAGCCGATTGAAGCGGCGCTGGAAGCGCTGCTGGCCGACGTGACGCCGCTCGATGCCGAACGGGTCGCGTTGAGCGACGCCGCTGGCCGCGTGCTGGCCGAACCGGTCACGGCCACGCTGGACGTGCCGCCGTTCGATAACAGTGCGATGGATGGCTATGCGCTGTGCGCGTTAGACGCGGGTAAGCGGCTGCCGGTGAGCCAGCGGATTGCCGCGGGCAGTACGGCACGGCCATTGGCGGCGGGCACCTGCGCACGAATCTTTACCGGCGGGCAGATTCCGCCAGGTGCCGACTGCGTGGTGATGCAGGAGCGGGTGGCTGAGGAGAACGGCGAGGCGCTCATCCCCGTGGACGTGCCTGAAGGAGACAACGTTCGCCTGCAGGGCCGCGACGTGCGCCAAGGCGATGTGCTGCTCAATGCTGGCGAACGCTTGGAAGCCGCCGCGTTAGGGCATTTGGCGGGGCAGGGCATCACCGAGGTTCGCGTACGACGCCGCCCACGGGTGGCGCTGCTTTCCACGGGTGATGAGATCGTCGACCCCGGCACGCCGTTAAAACCAGGTCAGCTGTATAACTCCAACCGCCCCATGCTCAAGCGGCTGCTGGAGACGTTCGGGGCTGAGGTGGTTCAGCTGGTGAGCGTGCCCGATGACTACGCCCAAACCGTGGCGCTCTTGAACCACGCCGCTGCCGAGGCCGATGTGGTGGTGAGCACCGGTGGTGTCAGCGTCGGGGAGGAGGATCACGTCAAAGCGGCGCTGGAGTCGCTTGGGCAGCTCGATATGTGGAAGCTGGCGATTCGTCCTGGCAAGCCGCTAGCGCTGGGTCGCTTGCCCCGCGACGATGGCAGTCATGCTCGGTTTGTGGGGCTGCCGGGTAACCCGGTGTCGGGGTTTGTGGGCGCGTGGCTATTTCTACGCCCACTGATGGGGGCACTACTGGGCTGCCCTGCGCTAGCGGAGCTTCCGTGCTTAACGGCGACGGCTACCTTTGCCACCGAGACCGGCCCGCGCCAGCACTACATGCGGGTAGCGCTGCGCTTTACGCCTAGCGGTATCGAGGCCGATGCCTTTGATGACCAAAACTCAGCGGTGCTTTCATCCTGTATAGCCGCCGATGCCCTGGCGGTGATTGACCCGCATACCCGGGTAGAGAAGGGTAGCCCAATGCGCTGCTTATGGCTGGTGGGTTGAAGCAGTGGCGGAAGGTGGGCTTAGCCGAGCTCCGTTTAGGAGCAGAGTGAGCTGCTCCCCTTCCAGGGCGATGCCGCACAGCGCCGGATGGTGAGAGCGGGCGGCCAGCGTGTTGGGTGGCTAGGCTGATTAAGCAGTAGCGCATCGGCAGCGATGTGTCGATGATGAGTGGGCGTACTATCGATGCGTTGAATATAGCGCGCTTCTAAGGCCACACGGTGGCCGCTAGCTTGAAAGCATACGCAGGCGACATAGCTCACGGCCTAACCAAGCCCCTTTTGATAGGCGTGAAACAGGGCATCAGGGTCCAAGAGGGCCGTGGCACGCTGCTCGTCACTAGGTTGCCACAAAGCGCTGACGTAGGGGCGTAACGTGCTCTATGTGAAGAGGTACACCGCTTACTCGGTGGTTACGAACTAATCACGCGATTAATTTTGAATAGGCACTTAATCGGTTGCTAGAAAAAAGAATGATCGAGCAACTAAATAATGGCATGGGGAATAAAACACGACGTATCCTTGGTAATACGTCCCACGTCTTCGCGAATGCCTATGCCACACGCGCGGTCGCCCACTACCCAACTGCCAATCAGCGCGTGCATGTCGCCAAAGCGCGGCAGTGGGTGGTACGCCTGGCGTATCCACGGGTTATCAGTGTAAGGCCCGCCCACGCTCTCTTGCTGGCCGCTGGGCGTTATCAAACTGATATTGCTCCCTTCCCGTGAGAAAAACGGCTTGCGCACCCAGCCTGCTTCCAGCGGCGAGTGACTATCGTTTTCAAAATACGCTGGTAGCAGATTCGGGTGCCCTTCAAACTCTTCCCACAGCAGCGGCAGAATCCCTTTATTGGAGAGCACGGCTTTCCAGGGCGGCTCGAACCAGTGGGTGTTGAGCTGCGTGACCGCCTCGCCAAACGCTTCTACCGCCATCTCTTCCCACGGATAGAGCTTGAACAGGGCGGTAATCGGCTGCTCGTCCAAATCGACAAAGTGCTCGACTCCTGGGGCCACGCCAATGTCTTCGATGTAGATAAACGGTGCCTGTAAGCCTGCTTGTAGAGCGATATCCTGCAAGTAGCTGACGGTGGCGCGCTCCTCGTCGCTGCCTTTCACACAGGAGAAGTAGAGGGTGCGGTTTTCCAAGCGGTCGCCCAGATGCGCCATGGCATTGAGCAGGCGTTCTTGAATCGAGTTGTACTGGTCGGCGTGGCGGGGCAGGATGCCTTGCTCAATCGCCTGCTCCAGCCATACCCACTGGAAAAAGCCCGCCTCATAGAGCGAGGTGGGCGTATCGTAATTCAGCTCTAACAGCTTGGCGGGGCCGTTGCCTGAGTAGGCAAAGTCCATTCGCCCATAGAGGGGCGGTTGCCCGCTGCGCCAGGAGTGGTGGATGAGGTCCCACATATGCTCGGGGATTGCGAGGCGCTGCATTAAGGCATTGGAGTGACAGACCTTATCCACCAGCTCCATACACATCTCGTGCAGGGCTTCGGTGGGTGCTTCGATCTCTTGCTCCACCTGCTCCAGGGTGAACTGGTAGTAGGCGTCCTCTTTCCAGTAGGGTTCGCCATCAATGGTATGGAAATGAAACCCCAGCTCTTTGGCCAGGGTTTTCCATTGCGGGCGTTCAGAGACGTTGATGCGCAGCATGGTAGCTCCCAAACGGTGGTCAATACCCCAAAACGCTAGGAACCCCAAGAGGCCGATCGTGTGCCCAAACCGCGACGTGTCGTGGCTTGGCGGTTTTGCACCACCGAGCTGCGCAGGGCCTCGTTACGCTGATTGACCCGTTGCGTCGCCTGGCTGGCCGCAGCATTCCAGTTGCCCTGGTTTTGGCGGTTGCGGTAGACCGGCTCTTGATACACGCGCTCAAACGAGCGCCCTCGGCTGGTATTCGCCAGCATGTTACCGACCATATAGCCCATCATGGCAGGCATGAACCAACTGCCGCCGCCTGTGGCCTGGGCCTGCTCGTCGGTGGGGGCTGCGCAGGCGCCTTCGCCGTGTTCGGCTTCGCAGGCTTCTAGGGTGTCGAAGCGTGGCACGGACTCTAGAGAGGCCTCGTAAGCGTCTTCGCAGGCGCTGCGGGTGTACACGTTGGCGGCTACGCACTCTTCGACGCCTTGATAGCTTTTGGGCTCGTCGAAGCGAACATCGGTGAGGTGCTCGTCCTCTGCGGGCTGAGTGCAGGCGGTCAAACCGAAGGCACTCGCTCCCATCATCGCCAAAGAGAGACGTGCGCTGCGTTTACGGCGGGGCAGGTGAGTGGGATGGGTCTGCTTTTCCATGAGTGCGCTCCGTTACCAGGTCATTGAGGCTGCGTTGATCAAGCCCACGGCAATCGAGATGCTGCCCACCAGCGTGCCGTAAGCTTGATGACCTTCGGTGATGTGCTGAGACAAGCTCTCGCCCTGGCGGCGTAGAAATAGTTTTAGGCCAAAGAACGTGGCGATCTGCACGCCGAAGGCCACCACGCCCCACAGAATGAAGTCGATATAGCTAATGGAGTGGGCCATGGCGCTGTAGAGCGGGAGGGTGAAACCCAGGATAGAGCCGCCATAAGCGGTGGCGGCCGCCGCATTGCCCGCTCGAATCAGCGCCCACTCGTGGTGCGGGGTTAGGCGGCTATAGCAGTACATGAAGGCCACCAGCAGCGCGAGCGCGCCAAGCAGGTAGGCGAAGAAAGACGGTAATCCCTGTAGGTAGTGCAACATGGCGGTGTGCATCCTTGTGGTTAATGACGTGTGGTCAGTCAACAGTCAGCATTGTGACATAGCTTAGCTGGAGAGCGGCAATCATCCATCGCCTTTCGTCGCGCCGCTTGGTAAGTAGTAAAAAAACCTATTTTTTGACTTTTGTTGCGACTAAAGGCTAATAGATGAAACGTGTCACCTGCTTAGAATCCCGCGATGGTTGGTATTTTTACCTAAACTCACCGTGTCGTATCGCTTGATACCGCTCTTCGTGCCCGTGTTGGGCACCGCTTTAGACGCGACCGCTTCGAAGGACTTCCCCTCATGCATGCCCTAACCCTGGCATCGTTTCTGTTTTTTACGGGCCTGGTGGCCTTTGTCACATGGCGCATCACGCGGCGTGATGACCACCGCAGCACCAGCGGCTATTTCCTGGCAGGCCGCACGCTGACCTTTCCGCTGATCGCAGCGTCCATGCTGATGACCAACCTCTCCACCGAGCAGATGGTGGGGCTGAACGGGTCCGCGTTTACCGATGGTTTGAGCGTCATGGCGTGGGAAGTGATCGCCGTGATTGCCCTGGTGGCGCTGGCGCTGTTCTTCCTGCCGCGCTTTTTGAAAAGCGGCATTGCTACGCTGCCGCAGCTGCTTGCGATCCGTTTTGATACAGGCACGCAGCTGATTGCCAACGTTATCTTCCTGATTGCCTACGCGGTGGTGCTGCTGCCGATCATCCTCTACTCCGGGGCCATCGGCCTTCAGGGCATGCTGGACTTACAGGGCCTGACCGGCATTGGCTCCAGCACGGTGCTGCTCTGGGCGACGGTATGGGCGGTGGGTCTGATTGGCGCGGTCTACGCGCTGTTTGGCGGCCTGCGTACCGTTGCCGTTTCTGACACTTTAAACGGGGTTGGTCTGCTGATTGGCGGCTTCGTGATCGTTTACTTTGGCCTACAGGCGGTGAGCGGCGGCAGCGGCGTGATGGAAGGCTGGAGCATCTTGAAAGAGAGCGACCCCAGCAAGTTCAACTCCATGGGCGGGCCAGATCAGCAGGTACCGTTCTCGACTATCTTTACCGGCGTGCTGCTGCTTCACCTCTTCTACTGGACCACCAACCAGCAAATTATCCAGCGCACCTTTGCCGCCAAGAACCTGGCCGAAGGCCAGAAAGGCGTGCTGCTCACCGGCTTCTTCAAGCTTTTGGGGCCGCTGTACCTAGTACTGCCCGGCATCATTGCCTACCACCTGTATGCCGACCAGGGCATTCGCGCCGATGAAGCGTATGGCCACCTAGTGTTCAACGTACTGCCGCCCTACCTGACCGGCTTCTTTGCCGCCGTCATGGTCGGGGCCATTCTCTCCTCGTTTAACTCTGCGCTGAACAGCACCACGACGATCTTCAGCCTGGGCATCTACAAAGGCGTGCTGAAAAAAGATGCGACGGAAGAGCAGGTGGTGAAGTCTGGCAAGGTGTTTGGCTGGACCATGGCGATTACCACCATGATTATTGCGCCGCTGCTGGCGGGCCAGGACAGCCTGTTCGGCTACCTGCAGAAGATGAACGCGATCTACTTCATCCCGATTCTCGCCGTAGTGCTGGTCGGTCTGCTAACCAAACGCGTACCGCCCATGGCCGCGAAAGTAGCGCTGGTCGGCGGCTGTTTGCTGATTGCGGCGGGCTACTTCGTGCCGCCGTTCAACAAGCTGCCCATAGTGATGCACGAGTTCCACTTCGTCGCTGCGGTGTTCGTGCTGCTAGTGGCGGTCATGCTGGTGATCGGTAAGCTGCGCCCCCGCGCTACGGACTGGGTGCAGGAAGACTCCGGCGATGTCGATCTCACCCCGTGGAAAGGCGCGGTGCCTACCGGTATCGTGCTGGTGGTGTTGGTGGTGATCATGTACGCCTCCTTTGCGGGTGGCTGATCACGCCAGTGTTGTAAATGGAATAGCCCCAACGCCCCGCATTGCGGGCGTTGGCGTTGTTGGCGATAGGCTTGGCGGCATGACAGGTGGCGTCGAAGCGTTGAAGCGTTAGAGGAGGTGTGTAGAAGCGTACTGAGCGAAATGCATTTTAAAAAGTGATGCAGCCAGTGGTGTAGCGCCCCCATCATGCTGCACTGAATTGACAACGTTGCCGGGGTATGACAAACACACATCCATTTTGTGCGAGGAATCATCGGTGGCAAACGAGCAGACTTATCAAGCGTTGGGAGTGGATACCCTTGGCCAACGGCTAGGCGGTGTGGAGGCCGTCGCCAGCCGAGTGGGTGGCAACCCCGCCGAGTGGCACATCCGTGAAGTAGGCGACGGCAACCTCAATCTGGTGTTTATCGTGACAGGCAGCACCGGCAGCGTGGTGGTCAAGCAGGCACTGCCCTATGTGCGCATGGTGGGCGAGAGCTGGCCGCTGCCGCTCTATCGCGCCCATTTCGAATATTACGCCTTAGTGCGTCAAGCCAAGCGCGCGCCCGGCGTGGCCCCCGAGGTGTACTACTTCGATAAGCCCCAGGCATTGATCGTGATGGAGTATCTTCACCCCCATGTGATTCTGCGGCGCAAGCTGATCAGCGGCGAACGGGTGGCGGAGCTGGGCGCTACGTTGGGTGAGTTTTGTGCGCGCACGGCGTTTCGCGGCTCTGAACTCTCCATGGCAAGCCCGGATAAGAAAGCCGATGTCGGGTTGTTCTCTGGCAACGTGGCGATTCCGGCGATCACCGAATCGCTGGTGTTTACCGACCCCTACTACGGCGCGGAGATGAACCGCCACACGCCCGAGCTATCGCCCGTGGTGGACGAGCTGCGCCGCAACGCCCGCCTGAAAGCCAAGGTGCAGCGGCTGCTGATGAAGTTCACCGCCAACACCGAGACCATGCTGCACGGCGACCTGCACTCCGGCTCCATCATGGCCACCGACACCAGCGTGCGCGTCATCGACCCTGAATTTTCTCAATACGGCCCGATGGCGTTCGACTTGGGCATGGCGGTAGCCAACTTCTTCATGGCCTACTTTAGCCAGCCCGCCCACCGCCAAGAAGGTGACCTGGAGGAGTATCAAGCGTGGATTTTAGAAGTGATCACCGATTGCTTTACCCGCTTCGATGAGGAGTTTCGCCACCTCTGGCAAACCGAGCGCACCGGTATTCTGTTCCCCAGAGCGCTGTTTGAAGAGCAGGGCAACAGCGCCGACGACGCCTGCGACGCGCTGCTGGAAGAGATCCGTGAAGATGCGCTGGCCTACTGCGGCATCGAAATGCACCGCCGCGTGCTCTCGCTGGCCCACAATGCCGACTTCGAAGAGATCGAAGACACTGCCCTGCGCGCCAAGCTGGAAGCACGCAACGTGCTGATGGGCCAAGCGCTAATCATGGAGCCGCAAGCTTACTGTGATCTCAATGCGCTGGCAGAGCTGGCCAAAACGTTTAACCAGAAAGCGGTGTTGTAGGAAGAGGTTATTAAAGACAGAACGGCGATGTGGGAAGGCCGGTACAGACCGTAGCGGGGGTCTTTCGCCATGGATGGCGAAAGTAGCGCCCATGGATGGGTTCACAGCGCCCCCGCATAGGTGTGTACCGGCCTGGGATCAGTCTTGTCTATTCAAAGCTGATCCAAACGATCAAACTTCCCAGCGATGTCGCTTTCGGTCCAGTGGGGCACCCAGCCTTCTACGTTGTCGAAGAAGCGCAGCGCGGTGAATTCCGGCTCAGGGCCCATGTCGAACCAGTGCGGGGTATTGGCGGGCACGCTGATCAGGTCGTTGCGGGTGCACAGCACCTGATACACCTTGTCGTCGATGTGCAGGCAGAACAGCCCCTGGCCCTTCACGAAAAAGCGCACTTCGTCTTCATGGTGGCGGTGCTCGTTTAAGAACTTCTGACGCATCGCTTCTTTGTCCGGGTGGGTGGGCACCATGTGCAGCACATCGACGGTTTGGTAGCCGCCTTTGGCTTTGACCCGGTCGATGTCCTCCTGATAAAGCGCCAGAATCTCCTCCTGAGTGGCATCGTCGGCAATCTCGCCCGGCGCTGCCCAGCGCTCAAATAGCACGCCTACCCGGTTCAGCTCAGCGGCAATTTGTTCGCCGTCCGTGGTGTCCAGCAGCGCATCATTAGGATGTTGATCGGCAAAGACTTTCAGTTGGGACATAAAGACGCTCCTAAGAGATAAGGGGTGAACGTAGCCGTTAAAGGGCAATGTCAGCAAAGCTTTCGACACAGGCGTGTGCAGTGCCTGCCTGAGTACCTTCGCGCACGAGCTGTAAGGTTTGCATACCCGCCTGCTTGGCCGCATCCAGCTCTTCGACCACATCCGACAGGAACAGTATCGACTCTGCAGGTAGATCGAGCGCCTCGACAATGCGCTGATAGGCCACGGCCTCACGCTTATGGCCAATATGGGTGTCGAAATAGCCGCTGAACAGCGGGGTCAAATCGCCCTCATCGCTATAGCCAAACAGCAATTTCTGCGCCTGCACCGAGCCTGACGAGTACACATACAGCGCCTTGCCTTCCGCCTGCCACTGGCGCAGCGCTGGCGCCACATCCGCGTATAAATGACCGGTGAAGTCGCCGCGCTGGTAGCCGTCGGCCCATACCATGCCCTGCAGGGCTTTCAGCGGCGTCACTTTCTGGTCGGTGTCGATCCAGTGCAGCAGCGTGGCGATTACCGCTTCCAGCGAGGCGTCGGCGTCCTGCATGACATCACGCACGGCTTGGATCTGCTCGGCCACCGCCGGTGCCTCTGCGTTCTCGCGCAGAAAGTCAGGCAGCTTGGCGTGGGCATAGGGGAACAGCACTTTGTGAACGAAGTTGATATCGGTGGTGGTGCCTTCGATATCGGTCACGATAGCGCGAACGGTTGGTTGACTCATTGGGGCCACCGGCTCTCTTCCAGTACACAGGCAAGTAAAAATTCAATCGCTTCCAGATGGCGGCGGCAGCTGGCAATGCTGTCGCCCACGGCGTAAATGCCGTGTCCTGCCACTAAAAAGCCCCAGGGCATCGGCCAGCCCTGGCGAACGTGCTCGGCTAACTCCTCCATATCCTGGGAGTTGGGCACCACCGGCAGGTGAATCGTCGCGTCATGCGTCACGTTACCCGCCAACGCCTTTTGCATCTCGAAACCGCTCAGTTCGATGCCGTCGGGAAAGCGTCGCGACAGCACGGTGCTGGCCACGGTGTGGGTGTGCAGCACGCAGTGAATGGTCGGGTCTAGCCGGTACAGCGCGGCGTGCAGGTCGCTTTCGGCGCTGGGTTTGCCGTTGCCTTCCAGCACACGGCCTTCCAGGTCACACAGCAGCAGGTCATCCGCCTGGATGCGGGTTTTATCCCGCCCGGACGCCGTGACCCAGTAACCAGCCTCGGTACGCGCGGAAAAATTGCCGCCGGTGGCGGGGGTCCAACCTTGCTGCGCTGCCCAGGAGATGGCGTCCAGCAGTTCGGTGTGTAAGGTAGTCATAAGGCCTGCATCGTCTCATCCAATGGGCATCATTCTATATGATAAGCTTCGCGCCTGATAAGCCGCGCGCCGAGTTCACCGGTTCAAGACCTCAAGGAGCCCTTCATGGTTACGTTACAGTCACGCAGTTTACGAGTGCATGCCGACGCCCTCGAATACCTGGACCAGACCCGGCTCCCCCAGGCCGAAGAGTGGGTGCGCTGTGACTCTCCCGAGGCGTGGCAGCACGCCGTCAAGCATCTTGCCATCCGCGGGGCGCCATTGATTGGTTTGAGCGCTGCTTTCGTGCTGGCCCAGTACGCCGCTCGCCATCCCGAACCCGAGTGGCAAGCCGTCAGCGACCGTTTACGGGCAACGCGACCCACGGCGGTGAACCTGATGTACTGCCTGGACGCCATGGAAGCCTGCTTTGCCCAGGGCGCGGACGCTCTGGCCGAGCGTGCCCAAGCGCTGTTCGAAGAGGACCGCGCGCTGTGCCAACGCATGGCCGAGCGGGGCGCCGACCTGTTGGCCTCCGGCGACCGCGTGCTGACCCACTGCAACACCGGCGCGCTGGCCACTGCCGGAGTGGGCACCGCGATTGGGGCGTTGGCCATCGCCAAACAACGCGGCATAGATCTGCATGTCTACGTAGATGAGACCCGCCCGCTGCTCCAGGGCGGGCGTTTAACCGCGTGGGAAATGGCCGATTTAGGCATTCCCTACCAGCTAATCACCGACAGCATGGCGGCCAGCTTAATGGCGGCGGGCAAGGTGGATAAAGTGATGGTCGGGGCGGATCGCATCTGCGCCAACGGCGACTTTGCCAACAAAGTGGGCACTTACATGCTGGCGGTGGCGGCGCATTACCATCAGGTACCGTTCTACGTGGTGGCCCCTTACACCACGGTCGACCCCGCCTGCGCCACCGGCGCGGCTATTCCCATCGAGCAGCGCGATGGCGCGGAGGTGCGCGGAGCCGCAGGCGCGTTTGGCGAGGTGGTGTGGGCACCGAGCGATGCCCCGGTGTGGAACCCAGCCTTCGACGTGACGCCCGCCAAGCTAGTCACCGCCTGGATTTTGGATACTGGCGTGTTTGACTCAGCGGCGATTGCACGGGGCGAGCATCTGCAGGGCTGGCGCTAGCGGTCAGGCAGGCTCAGTTTAGAAGCGTTAGCTCATAAACGTGCCGAATGCGCTGACCGTCCCAATCATAACCGAGATGACGGCCTTGCCGCGTGGCGGAGAGTACCGGGGGTCTTAGCACTGCGGCGCACTCGCCATCGGGGTCGCGAACGCTGGGGTAAACGATGCCATCTGCCTGCTGCTCCCAAGCGTTTCTGCCCAGGGCTTGCCCGGCAGACCAGCTGTCTGGGGTGAGTAGGGGCTCTGCGTCGCGGTGGCCCCGCAAGTCAATCAGTTGCCCCATCAAATCGGAGAGATAGACGCGCTGCTGCAGCATCATGGGCGGCTCGTTGGACTCCCCCATGAAGCGCTCTGCGTGGTACAGGGTTTCTGCAATGGCGGTGGCTTCGGTGAGTGCGCAGTAGTAGGCACCAAAGGTGCCATCGCTAAACCGCGAACCGGAGGCAGGGAAATGACAAAACGCCGCCATGACGGGTGTCCATCCAGGCCCATACCGGCGGTCGCCGTCGCGCACCAGATGGATCGCGCCCATTTCTTCACGAAGCCTAGCAGAGGTCTCGCCTTCCAGTTCGTTAAGCAGGTCCCAGTCGTCAGTGTGGCTATTGACGCCTTCGAACAGATCAATCGGAGGGAAGCGCGAAGGGATAACGCGGTAGCTTGGCCGCCATGTGACGTTGCTGAGCGGGAAGTTCATACATGGCCCCCTCCACGTGCGGCATCCAAGTGCTGCCGAACGACATAGAGGTCGGAAACGTGACCACTTAACAGGCGTTCCATGGGCGTGTGACCGGCAAACAGTGGGTTGCTGTTGGCTCGTTTTAGCCAGCTATCGGCGGCCTCCTGATTGGGGAGCAGGATATGCAGCGCCTTGTAGATGCCCAGAATCAACGACATGCGCTCAAGATGGTTGGCATCCAGGCGGGCTTGCTCGGGAGTTTGCTTCCAACGCCGGTAAGTGGAGTCGGGCACGCCGAGTAATAAGGCGGCTTCGCTCTCTTTCAGCCCCCAGCGGCGGGATATGTTGGGATACGTGCGCATGGCAGCGGCTCCCATGTCACGGCGCTTGGTAGCGGTGTTGTGCTGAATGGCCATATCGCTTTCTCCTCTCTTGAATAGAGAATACACCAAATGAGCGATTTTTAAAAAATACGATTATTTGGTGGGCGTTAACGCTTGGCAGCCATGGATGCCCGCACGCAGTGCAGAACCGGGTAATCAATACGGCCCTCCAGCGCTTCGAACACCACTTTCAGCCCTTGGTCTGGAAACTGCTCAAACGCTGCGTGAATCTGTGCCAGGGTTGCTTGGTCCAGGTTGACCACCTCTTCCAGGCTCAGTTCGCCGCCTTGAATGGCATCGCTCAAATGGCGGTAGACCGTGTTGGCGGCCAGCCCGCGCTGCTCGGCGACTTGTTCGGGGGTTAGCCCCTGGCGCAGCAGCGTGGCGGATTCCATGGCGCTATTGCCGATGTCGGTGGGCGTTTCGGGCTCATTGGGGTGCGCCAGTACCACCGCCAGAAATCCTTCGCCGTAATCGGCCAGTTTGCGCGCGCCGATGCCCGAGATGGTGCCCAGCGCCTGCAGCGTTTGCGGTTTTTGCGCTACCAGCTCGGCCAGGGTAGCGTCGTTGAAGATCACGTAGGCGGGTACGCCCTGGGCATCGGCCAGCGCTTTGCGATGCTGGCGCAGCGCTTCCCACAGTACGCCGTGGCCCTTGGCGGCAGATGCCCCTTTGGCTCCGCGTCGCGCGGGCTTGCTGGGTTTGCGCAGGGTGAGACGTTGCTCGCCGCGCAGTAGGGGCCTGGCGTTGGCGGTGAGCTTGATCGCGCCATGGCCCTCCATATCCACGCTCAAATAGCCGCTGGCGATCAGCTGCCGAAAGAGTGCTTTCCACTCGCTGGCGGTGAGCTCTTTGCCAATGCCGAACGTACTCAAACCGTCGTGACCAAAGCGGCTGATACGCTCGTTGCGCTTGCCGAGCAGCACATCCACCAGATAAGTGACGCCAAAGCGCTGCTCGGTGCGGTAGACACACGACAGCGCCTTCTGCGCAGCCACGGTGGCCTCCCAGGTGTCAGGCGGGGTGAGGCAGTTATCGCAGTTTCCGCAGGGTTCGTCTAATGAATCGCCAAAGTAGTGGAGCAGCGCCTGACGGCGACAGCTAATGATCTCGCAGAGCCCTAGCATGGCGTCGAGCTTCTGCTGTTCGATGCGCTTTTGCTGGTCGGCGGCACCGGAATCCTGCTGCATCTGGCGCAGAGTGATCACGTCCTGAAGCCCGTAGGCCATCCATGCATCGGCGGGCAGCCCGTCGCGTCCGGCGCGGCCGGTTTCCTGATAGTAGGCTTCGATGCTTTTGGGCAGGTTGAGGTGTGCCACGAAACGCACGTCGGGTTTGTCGATGCCCATGCCGAAGGCAATGGTGGCGACGATCACCACGCCGTCTTCGCGCAGAAAACGGGTTTGATGCTGCTGGCGCTGCTCGGCGGGCAGCCCGGCGTGGTAGGGCAGCGCGGTCAACCCCTGGCGTGCCAGCCAAGCGGCGGTCTCCTCCACCTTGCGCCGAGAGAGGCAGTAGACGATGCCCGCTTCGCCGTCGTGGTGTTCGCGGATGAAACTCAGCAGCTGCTCTTTGGCATTGCCCTGATTTTCCGCGATATGGTAGCGAATATTGGGGCGGTCGAAACCGTTGTTGTAGAGCGCGGCTTCCTGAAGCTGCAGGTGCTCCATGATGTCGTGCCGGGTAGGCACGTCGGCGGTGGCGGTGAGCGCGATGCGCGGCACGTCGGGAAAACGCTGGTGCAGGTGGGAGAGCTGGCGATACTCGGGGCGGAAATCGTGCCCCCACTGGGAAACGCAGTGAGCTTCATCAATGGCGAACAGCGCAATGTGGGTCTGCTCCAGCAGCATCTGCATGCGCGCCGTGGCTAGCCGTTCGGGCGCGACGTAGAGAAGATCCAGCTCGCCCGCCCGCAGGCGGTTCTCCACCTCCATCGCCTCATGCATCTCAAGGCTGGAGTTCAGGTAGGCGGCGCGCACCCCGTTCTGGATCAGCGCGGCCACCTGGTCCTGCATCAGCGCGATCAGCGGCGAGACCACAATCGCGGTGCCTTCACGTAGCAGCGCAGGGATCTGATAGCACAGCGATTTACCGCCGCCGGTGGGCATCAGCACCAGCGCATCGCCTCCGGCCATCACATGCTCAATGATGGCCTGCTGCGGGCCACGAAAGCGCTCAAAGCCAAAGACTTCCCGCAGTACTTTGAGGGCTGCCGAGTCGTCGTGCATCGCTGCTCTCCTTGTCGTGTGCGTGAAGGAGAATTGTCGCACGAAAACCCGAGTGAGTTGGGTTAGCGAATCCCCGCCCGTAAAAACGACTGCACGAACTGGCGCTGGAACAGCAGAAAAGCCACCAGCAGCGGCGCAATACTCAGCAGCGTGGCAGCGCTGACGGTGGCCCAATTGACGCCGGTTTCTGGCGCGGAGAACACGCCCAATCCTACCGTCAGCGGGCGGCTTTCCACGGAGTTGGTCACCACTAGCGGCCACAGGAAGTTGTTCCAGTGGTGGCTGATCGACACCAGCCCGTAGGCCAGATAGGTGGGCTTGGCCAGCGGCACGTAGACCTTCCACAAAATTTCCAGCCAGCCACAGCCCTCGATACGGGCGGCGTCCTCCAGCTCTCGGGGGATGGTCTTGAAGGTCTGACGCAGCAGGAAAATGCCGAAGGCGCTGGCCACGTAGGGCAGGCCAATGCCGGTGATGGTATTGATCAGCCCCAGCTCGCTGGCGATACGGTAGTTTTCGACGATCAGCACTTCGGGAAACACGAACAGCTGAATCAGTACCAGCATGAACAGCAGGTTCTTACCGGGAATGGGAAAGCGGGCAAAGGCAAACGCCGCCAGCGTACACACCACGAACTGGGCCAGTACCACGCCGGTCACTAGCGCGAAGGTGTTCAGGTAGTAACGCGCAAAGGGGGCCTGGGCCCAGGCGTTCGTGAAGTTATCCAGCGTGAGCGGGGCGAACAGATCGAAAGTCACCATGAATTCGCTGGGATGGAAGGCGGCCCAAAAGGCGTACAGCAGTGGGAAAATCCAAATAACTGCGAGCATCCATGCCGCTACTGTTTCCAGCGCTGGAAGTGAGTAGTAGAAACGTGAGCGGGGCGCGTAGGTAGCGGGCGTATTCATTGGTAGTGCGTCCTGCGATCTAGAATCGTGAACTTCAGCGTGGCCACCACGGCCAACACCAGCAGAATCACCACGGTGATGGTGGCCGCCATGGTGCGGTCAAAGAACGAAAAGGCATTCTCATAGACGTAGTACAGCAGCAGGTTGGTGGCGTTATTGGGCCCGCCCTTGGTGAGAATGAACAGGTGGTCGACCACCCGCACTGCATTGATCAGCGCATTGATCAGCACGAACAGCGTGGTGGGCATCAGCAGGGGAAAGGTCACTCGCCAAAAGAAGCTCCAACGGCTCGTGCCCTCCAGGTCAGCGGCTTCCTTAAGCTCCGGGGGGATGGCCTGTAGCGCGGCAAGGTAGAAGATCATGAAAAACCCCGCCTCTTTCCACACCGACATCACGATGACCGACCCAAGCGCTACGCTGGGGTCGCCCAGCCAGTTCACGCCAGAAAAACCTAACGCGCCAAGCAGCTTGTTAAATAGCCCTATCTGCGGGGCATAGAAAAACATCCAGATATTGGCGGCGGCGATCATGGGCAAAATGGTGGGTGTGAAGTAAGCCATGCGTACCAGCCCACGCCCTGGCAGCTTGCCGTTCACAAATAGCGCCATGCCGAGGGCCAGCGCAATGGATGTGGGAATCGTACCCAGGGCGTAAAGCAGGTTGTTGCGGGCTACCTTCCAGAACGTGGGGTCGTCCAGCAGCACGCGATAATTGTCGAGCCCGACAAAGGCGGTGGGTTCGCCGCGAAAGCCGGGCAAAAAAAGACTGTTGATCACGGTGGTGATCGTGGGCAGGTAGGCAAAGGTACTGAGCAGCAGCGCCGCTGGAAGGAGCAGTAGGGCACCGTAAAGCTGCATCGTTCGATGGGCGTTCAGGTTCATAAGGCAGCCGTGATGAGAAAAAGCCGGGGCGAACCCCGGCGAGCATGGAAACGTAACCCTAGTGACACTTACTGTGCATAGCGGCGTAGCGCGGCATCGGCCTCACGCTGGGCCTGGCTCAGCGCTTCGGCAGGGCTCATTTGGCCCGTCAGCGCGGCCTGCACGGCGTTATCTAAGGCACGGCGCACGCGGCCACCCTGGTAGGTAGAGAGCTCAGCAGTGCCATGTTCGAGCTGGTCCCGGGCCACGGCGGCGGGAGCAAACTCTGCCACGTAGCGCTGCAATGCATCGGTGTCATAAGCGGCGGGGCTAACGCCCATATAGCCGGTTTCAATCGACCACGCGGCGGCACGCTCGGGGGCGGTCATCCAGCGGATGAAGGTCATCGCCGCGCGCTGCTCTTCTTCACTGGCATCTTCAAAGATATAAAAATTGCCGCCACCGGTGGGGCTGCCGCGCTGGGTCTTCATGGGCAGCATGGCGACGCCAAAATCAAAATTGGCCTCGTTGCGCACGGCGGTCAGGTTGCCCGTGGTGTGCCACATCATCGCGGTGGACTGCTCGATAAAGTTTTGGCGCAGCGTACCCCACTCGATGGTGCCATCGGGCATGGCATTGTGCTCGGTGGCCAGCGACACCCAGTACTCCAACGCTTCAACAGCGGCCGGGTCGTCAAAATAAACTTCCGTACCATCGTCGCTCATCAAGCGATGGCCGTTCTGAAAAGCGAAGGCCTGAAACATCCAGTAAGGGTAGCCGGTGGAAGGCACCATCACGCCCCACTGTTCACCGTTGGAGGCTTCCCGCACGGTGGCGGCCATTTCAGCCATCTCTTCCCAGTTCTCAGGGGGCGTTTCGGGGTCTAGGCCAGCGGCTTCAAAGGCGTCTTTGTTCCAGAACAGCACGATAGTGGAGCGCTGGAAGGGGATGCCGTAGGTTTTGCCATCCAGCTGACCGTTCTCCATCAGACCGGGGTAGAAGCTCTCCAGCCACGCTTGCTCTTCCTCGGTTTCGATGAGGTCGTCAAAGGCCACAATGGCGTTCTGCTCAATCAGTTCGTACAGGTCGATGGAGAACAGCACCGATAGCTGAGGCGTATCACCCGCTTCCATGGCGGACATGGCGCGTACTCGGGTGTCGTCGTAGTTGCCCGCGTAGATGGCTTCTACGTTGATGTCCGGGTGTTCGCTTTCAAACTCTTCCACCAAGTTGTCAACGACCTCGGTCAGTGCGCCACCTACTGAAACAGGGTAGTACATCGTCAAGTCGACACTGTTAGCGCTGGCGTGGCCGGCACCTAACAGTGCTGCGGCGATGGCTGTCATTGCAAAAGAGAACTGAGAACTCATGAGAGACTCCACAAGTGTTTGTGATGTTGTCAGGATGAGAGCGGTCAGTGTTGGAAAGAGCCCACTGCGGGCGGGCGCGGTACGCTTCGATGCGAAGCGGGTAAGGCAGGAGGCGCTAACGCTTGCTGACGCAGACCCTGTTGATCAAACAAATGGGCGCTATCTGGCGTCCAGTAGAGTTTGCAGGGCTTACCAGAGAGCGCTTGCTTACCGCTTAGACGAACGCGCACGGTGTGATTGCCAACGGCGACATGGGCAATAGTGTCGGCACCTAAGTACTCATCGCTGAGTACCTGGGCCGGAATGCCTGCCTCGGATGCTGGGCGCAGTTCGATATCTTCAGGGCGCACGCCCAACTGACCCCCGGCGGCCTCCATGGGGGCCACTGGAGTCGTGGGTTCGCCCTCAATAACGGCCCCCTGTTCACCTAGCACAAGAGGCAAAAGGTTCATGGCTGGGCTGCCAATAAAGCTGGCGGCAAAAGCGCTGGCGGGCTGGTTATAAAGCTCGTCGGGTGTGCCGTCCTGCACGATATGTCCCTGTTGCATCAAGATCACACGGTCTCCCATGCTCATGGCCTCTACTTGGTCGTGAGTGACGTAAACCACCGTCATGTTGAGTCGTGATTGCAGGGCTTTAATTTCCCTGCGCATATCGCTGCGAAGCCGCGCATCCAGATTGGACAGCGGTTCATCCATCAAACAGATGGGATGCTCGGAGATAATCGCTCGCGCCAGCGCGACCCGCTGGCGCTGGCCACCGGAAAGTTGGGCCGGTTTGCGGTTCAGGTAATCGGTGAGATCGACCAGTTCGGCGACCTTGGCGAGCCGTTCACGTTGTTCTGCCTTGGCTACCTTGCGGCTGCGCAGACCAAACACGATATTGTCGGCCACGCTTAAATGTGGAAACAGCGCATAGGACTGAAACACCATGCTCAGTCCTCGGTCGCCGGGTGGCAGGTGGGTCACGTCCCGTTCGCCGATATGGATGCGGCCACTGCTGGCGTCATCCAGCCCCGCCAGCATGCGCAGGGTGGTGGATTTTCCACAGCCTGACGGCCCCAGCAGAATGACGAACTGCCCGGGCTGAATATCGAAGGAAATGTCGTTGACTGCCGTGGTCGCGCCCCAGTGCTTGGAGACGCCTGCCAGGCGAATGCGCGATTGGTTCATGGCTCTCATCCGTCATGCGTGGCGACGATCTATAGTGAGAGCAAGGTGTTGCGTTTGTATGACGCCTGGATGTCAGGTTGATGTCGTGAGGCGATCACGGGGTGATCTTGATGCCGTAATGCTGCAGGCGGCGCACGACGCTGGATTGGCTGATGCCCAAACGTTTGGCGATGGCATACGTGCTGGGCAGAGTGCCGCACAGTTGGCTCAAGGTCTCGCGCTCGATGCGCGCCAGGTACTCCTTCAGGCTTTCGTCCTGTTGCAGAGACGCCGCTGGGGACGTCAGCCACGCAGTGGGCAGCGGTGTGTCGGGTGGCTCAGAGGCCGAAGGTGCCGCGGGCGCTTCGATCTGGTCGCCGGGGCTTGAGAGCCAGGCTCTTTCCAGCCAGTTTTCCAGCTCCCGCACGTTGCCGGGCCAGTCGCTGCCCATCAGCGTCGACCAGGCCGGGTTACTGATGATTTTTTGGCGGCCATAGCGGTGGTTCAGCCGGGTCAGGCAGGCTTCCACCAGCACGGGAATGTCTTCGCGGCGCTCGCGTAGCGGGGGCAGCGTGATGGGGATGACGTTCAGACGATAGTAGAGGTCGAGCCTGAACAGGCCGGTTTCGACCCGTTTGGCCAAGTCCTGATTGGTCGCCACGACCAGCCGGAAATTGACGCGACGAGCCCGCGTGTCGCCCAACCGGGTCAAGCTGCCATCTTGAATCACTTTCAGCAGTTTGGTCTGCATCAGCAGTGGCAGCTCGCCAATTTCATCCAGAAAGAGCGTGCCCCCTTCGGCCTGCTCCAGCAGTCCGGCCTTGCCTTGCCGCGCGGCACCGCTGAAGGCGCCGGGCTGGTAGCCGAACATCTCCGACTCGAACAGGTTTTCCGGGATCGCTGCGCAGTTGACCTCGATGAACGGGCCATGATGGCGCTCGCTCCAGCGGTGGAGCTGCTTGGCAAAGGCTGTCTTGCCCACGCCAGACTCCCCCAGCATCAGCACGTTGGCATCCGATGATGCCACGCGCTTGAGCAACAGGGCGATTTCCCGCATCACATGGCTTCTGACCTGAAGGTGGTCCAGCGCAGCATCCAGCGCTTGCTCTTCGGCATCGGGGGCGGCCTGGCTGCGTTTCAAGTGTTCACTAAAACGTTTTTGCAGCAGAGCGTATTCGTCCTGCAGCAGCTGAAGGTCGGTCAAATCCCGTGAGCGGCTGACAATGCGCTCCAGCTTGCCGTTGGCGAACACGGGGTAGGCTTCGGCAATGACGCGGCGGCCCGTGCCGGTGATTTGCATTAGCTGAGCGGGCTGTCGAGTGCGGATGACTTCCATGGTGATGGACGGTTTCAGAACACCGGCGGCCTGGAGCTGTTGAACGCTGCTGGAAAGCAGCTCCTCCCGTGATACGCCGTATACCGCCTCGGCACCGGGGCTGATATCCATAATCTGACCGTCGCCGCTGACGATAAAGAAGTGGTCATTGGCGGTTTCCACGATGGTTTGCAGTACGCGCCTGTCGATTTCACTCATGCGTCTTCCTTATCTACCGCACCGGCTTTTGTATCGTTAGATGAACAGGATAATGCAAATATGACTCATTGATTCATTTTTGCATCATTTCATTGGCGTTGCGATTCATTTTTGCATCGATGGGGCGGTAAACCTCCCTATTTATCAGCGCAGGTGACTTGGCATGGTCTGTGCAGTGGTCTGTGTATTGAACTGTGCATCAACGATACATGAGCGGTATGAGCTGGATAAATCGCTGAAGCGCCAGCCCGTCAGGCTGGCCACAATAAATCCAAGGAGAGAGAACGATGTCGGAATTCAATCAGCCGCTGGGCGGCAACACCATGCCACGCTTTGCAGGCCCCGCCACCATGATGCGCCTGCCCACGCAACAGAGCGCAGAAGGGTTGGACGCGGCATTTATCGGCATTCCCATGGATATCGGCACCTCCAATCGCCCGGGTACCCGACTGGGGCCACGCCAGATTCGCGATGAATCGCGCATGTTGCGCCCCTACAACATGGCCACGGGGGCGGCTCCCTTCGAGCGGCTTCAGGTCGCCGATATCGGTGACGTACCCATCAACACCTTTCACCTGCCGAAAAGCGTCGACATCATCACCGCCTTCTACGACGACGTGCTGAAGCATGACTGCATTCCTCTGACGCTGGGGGGCGAGCACACGCTGACGCTGCCGATTCTACGCGCCATGGCCAAAAAGCACGGCCCGGTGGGCTTGATCCATATCGATGCCCACGCGGATGTGAACGAGCACATGTTCGGTGAGCCCATTGCCCATGGCACGCCGTTCCGCCGCGCCCAGGAGGAAGGGCTGCTGGCTCATAACAAGGTCGTGCAAATCGGCCTGCGTGGAACCGGCTATGCCCCGGAGGATTTCGACTGGTGCCGCAAGCAGGGTTTCCGCGTAGTGCCCGCCGAGGAGTGCTGGTACCGCTCGCTGGCCCCACTGATGGCTGAAGTGCGTGAGCAAATGGGCGATACCCCCGTGTACATCAGTTTCGACATCGATGGTCTGGACCCTTCGGTCGCCCCCGGTACCGGCACGGTGGAAATGGGCGGGCTGACCTCTGCTCAAGGGCTGGAAATCGTGCGTGGTGCCGCTGGCTTGAACATCGTGGGCGGGGACCTGGTCGAGGTGTCGCCGCCGTACGACCCCAGCGGCAACACGGCGCTGATGGGCGCCACGCTGCTGTATGAAATGCTCTGCGTACTGCCCGCAGCGCAACGCCGCCCGTAAGCGCTGCCTGCAAAAGTGCCCTGCACCAAGCGCCGACCTGACAAGGCGCGGATGACAATACACAGGAAGAGGAGCGGTGCTCCCTTTCAGGACGCCGCCAGCCCACCTCCAATAATCACATCCAATAGGTGAACCGTATGTCACACTCTAACGCGACGCTGGAAGTATCCGCTTCGTCCACGTCGATACCCCGCGCGCATTTGCTGAAGTTTCTGATTCCTTCGCTGATCGGCGTGCTGCTGTTTCTGATCCCTTTTCAGTTTGGTGAGACCGTCAATATCGGCATGGGGCTGATGGCCGATGGCCTGCAGACCCTGCTGGGTGGGGTGCTGCCTGCCATTGCGCTAGGCGTGCTGTGCGTTTCCGTGATGGTGACGCTGTACGTCAAGCTGGCAAAGCCTGCCTGGGCACAGCAAGGCCACTTCAAGGAGATGTTCGATGTGGGCCCCGTATGGATTGCCATGCGCGTTCTGGGGGCCGTCTTCGTCATCATGACCTTTTTTCAGGTCGGCCCTGAGTTCGTGACGGCGTCCTTTACCGGCGGCGTGATGCTGAACGACCTGGCACCGGTGCTGCTGACGTTCTTCTTTTTCGCTGCGCTGCTGCTGCCGTTTCTGGTCGAGTTTGGTTTCATGGAGTTCATTGGCACCATGGTGCGCAAGCCGTTTCGCGTCATCTTCAACTTACCGGGTCGCAGTGCTATTGATGCCACCGCTTCGTGGATGGGGTCGGGAACGGTAGGCGTGCTGATTACTGCCCAGCAGTACGAGCAAGGCTATTACAATGGCCGCGAAGCCTCGGTGATTGCGACGAACTTCTCTGTTGCATCCATTGCGTTTAGTCTGCTGGTGGTTAATTTCGTCAACCTCAACCACCTATTCGTGCCGTTCTACTTTACCGTTGTGGTGTCGGGTTTAATCGCCGCGGTGATTGTCTCGCGGATTCCGCCGCTGTCGCGTAAAGCCGACGATTACTACGAGCCGGTAGGTTGCCAGTTAAGCGAAGAGCGCACCGAAAATGTGGGCCTGTTCCGCTACAGCCTGCTGCAGGCAACCCGCCGCGCAGCGGGCGCACCGGGCCCTAAAGAGTTGGCGCGTTTAGCGCTTCTTAACGTCATCGATATCTTCCTTACGCTGTTGCCGCTGGTATTCGCGATTGGCACCGTAGCGCTGATTTTGGCCGAGTTCACGCCGCTGTTTACCTGGCTCTCCTACCCCATGGTGCCAGTGCTGGAACTGCTGCGTATTCCCGAAGCGCAGGCGGCCGCTCCTGCCACACTCGTCGGCTTTGCCGACATGTTCTTGCCTGCCGTGCTGGCCACCAACATTGAAAGCGAGCTGACCCGCTTCGTGATTGCCTGCCTTTCCATGACGCAGTTGGTCTATATGTCGGAGATTGGTGCGCTGCTGCTCAAGTCGAAGATTCCCATCAAGTTCTGGGAGCTGGCCGTGGTATTCCTGCTGCGCACGGCGATTACGCTGCCGATCATCGCCTTTATGGCCCACACGTTTTTCTTCTAAGGGGCCTGGTATGAACGAGTCAACGACAATGACCTGCGCCGACCTGTTGATCCACCTGCTGCGCGATACGTACGGCGTGCGCGCGCTGTTCGGCATTCCCGGTGTGCACACGGTGGAGCTGTACCGTGGCCTGGAAGGCAGTGAGGTAGCGCATATCACTCCGCGCCATGAGCAGGGGGCGGGGTTTATGGCCGATGGCTATGCCCGTGCCAGCGGTCAGCCGGGGGTGTGTTTAATTATCACCGGGCCGGGGATGACCAATATTGCCACCGCCATGGGCCAAGCCCTGGCGGACTCCATCCCCATGCTGGTGATCTCCAGCGTTAATCGTCGCGATACCTTGGGCTTAGGCCAAGGGCGGTTGCACGAACTGCCCAGCCAGCAGCAGATGATCAGCGGCGTAGCGCGGTTTAGCCACACGTTGCTGGATGCCAGCACGCTACCCGAGGTGTTGGCCCGTGCCTTTGCCGTTTTCAACGGCGCGCGCCCAGGCCCGGTGCATATTGAAATCCCCATTGATCTGTTCAATGCGCCCGTCAGCGTGCCGACTAGCTGGCAAGCGCCCACGCTATACCGCGCGGCTCCCGACCCGGAAGGGCTGGCCGAGGCGGCTCGGCTACTCAAGGCGGCGAAGCTGCCTCTGGTGCTGTTGGGCGGTGGCTGTGTGTCAGCGCCGGAAGCCGCGCGAGCACTGGTAGAGCAGTTGGATGCCCCCACGGTGACAACCATCAACGCCAAGGGGCTGCTGGGTCGTGATCACCCGCTGGACTTAGGAGCTAATGCTGCACTGCCCGCCGTGAGGGCACTAGCCGCTAAGGCGGATGTGATTCTGGCAGTAGGAACCGAGTTGGGCGAAACCGACTATGACGTCGTTTTTGACGACGGCTTTCAACTCAACGGCACGCTGATTCGTATCGATCTTGATCCTGAGCAGCTGGTGCGCAATCAGCGCACCACGCTTGGCTTGGTGGGCGATGCCGGGCGCAGTTTGGAGCTTCTGATTAAGTATTTTTCGGAGACGCAGAAGCGGCAGGGCGGCGAGCGAACCGCTGCTGCTTTGAACACCTTAGATTTGGTAAACGATCCTTCGTTTAGCGATTTCGTTCCGCTCTATGAAACGCTGGCCGACCACTTACCTGACGCCATTCTAGTGGGCGACTCCACCGCCCCGGTGTATGCCGGAAATCATCTGGTCAGTCAGCCTGCGCCGCGGCGCTATTTCAATGCATCCACCGGTTACGGCACCTTGGGTTATGGGCTGCCTGCGGCATTAGGGGCGCAGCTAGCCCGGCCAGATCTACCCGTAGTAGCGCTGGTGGGAGACGGCGGGGTGATGTTTACGCTCTCGGAACTTGCCACCGCCGTGGAAGCCCGCCTGCCCGTGGTCATCGTGCTATGGCACAACGCCGGTTATGAAGAGATCCGCCGCTATATGGATGCCAACGGCGTGGCCCGCTTAGGCGTGGATATTCAAGCGCCAAACTTCCTGACTCTGGCCGAAGGTTTCGGCTGCCCCGGCATGTTGGTAGAGAGCCCCGCTGAGCTTTCCCAGGCACTCGCCAACCGCGTTCCCACCGGGCCGCTACTGATCGAAATTGACGCCGCTGCTTGGCAGCGCGCGTGCTCACTTTCTGACTAGGGTATTCCCATGCAGACACTCAATCATCAGTTCATCAACAACCAGTGGGTTGCATCGAAGGGCACCCGGTTGCTCGATGTGATGAATCCTTATCGCGAAGAGCGTATTGCTCAGGTCACCGCAGGGGATGCGGCAGATGTGGATGCTGCTGTTAAAGCTGCCCAGCAGGCTCAACCTGAATGGCAGGCGTTGGGTGGGGCCGAACGTGCCAACTACCTCGATGGATTTGCTGATGCACTAGAGTCTCGCCGAGAGGCATTGATCATACTGTCGGCCACCAATAACGGTAAGCCACTGGCGGAAGCAGGCATTGACCTAGACGATGCGATTGCCTGCTACCGCTACTACGCCAAGCAGGCCAAAGCGCTGGATGCACGGCAAGGGGAGCAGGTCAGTGTCGACATGGAAGGCGTTGAAGCGCGTACGTATCACGACCCGGTTGGGGTAGTGGGTCTGATTGCGCCGTGGAACTTCCCTTTAGTGACTAGTGCTTGGAAGCTGGCACCTGCCCTAGCGGCGGGCTGCACTGCGGTATTTAAACCTTCAGAAGTGACGCCGCTGCCTGAACAAGTGCTGGCGGAGATCGCGCTGGAAATCGGCTTGCCTGCAGGCGTGCTAAATCTGCTCAATGGTGACGGCGAGGGCATCGGTGCGCCGCTGACTAACCACTCTGGCGTGGATAAAATCTCCTTCACCGGCAGTAACCGCGTTGGCGAAGCGGTGATGCAGGCTGCCAGCGCCCGCACGGCGAGCGTGTCGCTGGAGCTAGGCGGTAAATCACCCATTATAGTGATGGAAGACGCAGAACCCGCCCAAGCCGCTGAGTGGGTGATGGCCGGTATCTACTTCAACGCCGGACAGATCTGCTCTGCCACCTCGCGTCTATTGGTACACGAAGACATAGCCGAAGCGCTTTACGCTGCGCTTGCTGAGCGGATGGATGCGCTGACGCTAGACGACCCGCTAGCCGAAGGAACCGACTTGGGCCCACTGACCAGCGTTAAGCAGCGCGATGCAGTACAGCGCTACATGGATATTGCCGATCAGGAAGGGCTCACGGTGGTACGCGATGGGAAGCACCGCACGCTGCCAGCTCAAGGCTATTTCCTAGCACCCACGCTTTACCGTGATGTGCCGGTAGAGAGCCGTTTGTGGAAAGAAGAGATCTTCGGCCCTGTACTTTGTGGTCGTAGCGTCGCAAGCGAAGCCGAAGCGATTCAGCTCGCCAATGACAGTGACTACGGCCTCGCCGCGACGGTGATCAGCGGCGACCCGGAGCGGGCCAAGCGCATTGGCCGTCAGTTGAAGGCAGGCAGTATTTGGTACAACAGCGAGCAGCTCGTGCTACCCGAAACTGCCTGGGGTGGCTTCAAGCGCAGCGGTATCGGGCGTGAGCTGGGCCCTTGGGGGCTGAGTGCGTACTTGGAAGTGAAGCATGTGGTTGGCGCTGAGTAGCCTGCGTTAACTAAGTAGAGTGGCCGCCAGTAGCGGCCACTCTACTTATGACAGATAAGTACCCGTTTTACCCATCCGCATTAATCTTCTTAACAATCGCCGCCAACGCGCTCTCCGCCTGATCATTATCAACTTGGCAAGTGCCCGCATTCAGGTGGCCGCCGCCACCGTAGCTTAGGCACAGTTCGCCCACGTTGGTGTTGCTGGAGCGGTTGAGGATCGATTTACCAATCGCCAGCACGGTGTTTTGCTGCTTGAGCCCCCACATCACGTGAATCGAGATATTGCATTCGGGGTACATGGCGTAGATCACGAAGCGGTTGGTGGCGTAGATGGTCTCTTCGTTGCGTAGATCCAGAACCACCGCATTGCCGTGCACGGTTGCGCAGCGCTCAATTTGCTCCTTTGCTAACTGCTCATGCTCACGGTAAAGCGTGGTGCGCTCATGCACATCGTCAAGGGCGAGGATTTCATCGATGGTGTGCTCGCGGCAGTAATCGATCAGCTTCATCATCAACTGATAGTTGGAGATGCGGAAGTCGCGGAAGCGGCCCAGGCCCGTGCGGGCGTCCATGATGAAGTTGAGCAGTACCCAGCCCTGCGGGTTGAGAATTTCGTCTTTGTTGAACTGGGCAGAGTCGCCTTTATCGACGGCTTCCATCATATCATCCCAGCGTGCGGGGAAGGCTTCGTGGCCGCCGTAGTACTCCCACACTACGCGGGCAGCGGAAGGGGCGTCTGCATTGATGATGTGGTTGTCGGCACGCTCAACGTTGCGCACGGTCTCGCTTAGGTGGTGGTCGAACGCTAGGTGGCAGCCGGGCACGTAGGGCAGGTTGGTGGTGATGTCGTTGGCATCAATAGCAATCTTGCCATCCTGCATGTCCTTCGGGTGAACGAAGGTGATTTCGTCAATAAGGCCTAAGTGCTTGAGCAGGGCACCGCATACCAAACCATCAAAATCGCTGCGGGTAACTAAACGAAACGTGGATGCTTGTTGGGTAGACATTTATTTTCTCGATACGGTGAACGGTGACCAAAAGATACCAGCAGTTATGTTGGGTTAAAATAAGCCTTTCTAGCCTTGCAACCTTTCTCACCAACGCTTTCGCCCTATGTACCTATTTATTATGTCAAGTTAGCCGCGGTGCGGGGCGGCATGAATCGCTGGGGCTCATGTGCCAAACGTAAACAAGATTTTGCTAATTAAAAATCGCGATTCACCTTGTTTCAGTTAATGAATTTTTTATTAAGTAGTTGAAAAATAGTGTTTATATTTATTTTTGGCATGCCCTGGTATGGCGTCTGCAGTAGTTGGGTAAGAGCGAAAGGTTAGGATGACTCGCCGCTCTTATCGATCGTGAATCTATCGTGAAGACATAACGTTGTTAAATGTTTAACGCTGAATTGAACGAAAGAGTTGCCATTAGGAGGCACGACCATGAAAAAGGAAGCTCTCAAGAAGTTAGGTATCCTGGGTGTATCATTTGGTCTGGTAGCGAGCCCGCTCGCGTTTGCGATGGAAGAGCCTGAAGAGCAGCCCGCAACGCCGCAAGAAGAGACCATGCAGGATGATCAAGGCACCTACAACTCCTACGACACCGAGCAGGAGCAGGGGTCGACTACTGAAGGCGTGACCACCGAGTACGAAGAGGAAGAGCAAGAATTTACTTACGAAGAGGAGGAGGAAGAGCAAGAGCAGTGGGAAACGGAAAAGGATGACACATCCGGCCAGTAAATCCATTTTAGCGAAAGGAAGTCCTTCCCCTCACGCTCACGGATGAGCAGCACAGTGCCCCGCCCATTGCGGGGCACTGTTGTGTTGGGTGAGTGGCAACGTTTAATAAAGCGCAATAGCACACTAGGTGAATAGGCTATGGTAAAAGCAATGTTTCCCTAACACGAACACCCTACAAGGACGTTGCTAACGTGTTTACCTGGCAAGAAGTGCCACGCCTGCCTCGTGCGGAAGGGCGTATAGATGCGATTGATCTCGCCCGTGGTATAGCGATTGGGCTGATGATTCTCAGCCATACGGTGAGTGGGCTGATTGGAATACGCAACGTGCCCGATTGGGGCATGGTGCCCGTCCATTTTCTCACTAAGTTCTCTTCTTCCCTGTTCATCCTGGTCTTCGGGATTGCGCTCACCGTGGCCTTTTTAGCGTCTACCCAAACAGAGGCGTGGCCAAAACGGCGGCTAAAACTATGGGTGCGCGCGGTTGAAGTGTGGTTTTGGTACAAGGCGTTGACGGTCGTCGAGATGCTGCCGTATTACGCCCCAGGCGATATTGTTGATGCGTTGCTTTATCAGCGCTTTGCGATTTGGGTAGAAATCCTCGGTTTTTACGCCATCGCCCTACTGTGGGTGCCGCTGGTACTTCCATTATGGGCACGTACACCGCTGTGGGGGCGGTGTGCGCTTATTATTGGCTTAACCGCGCTCTCCGCTTGGCTGCAGGGGCTGAGCTTTGGCGGTAACGACACCTTAAAAGCGCTGTTGGTAGACCATGAAGACCATTACACCTGGGGCCAGCTTAGCCGTGCGCCGTTAATTTTGGCGGGCCTGCTGATCGGTGAAGCCTTGCTGCGCTGCTATTTTGATACGGCGCTAAGGCGAAAGCTGGTGCTGGCTCTGGTGGGCGTAGGGGCTGTCATGGTCGCCGCGTTCTATGGCTTGGCCTTTGCCGAAGGCGATGTTTCTGCTGCGATGCTGGCGGTGGCGAATAACGACGGCAAGCACCCGCCTGGGCTGAAATTCACGCTGTACAGCGTGGGTGGCGCGCTGGTTATTTTAGGCGCTGCACTCGCTGGTGGAGCTACGGCAGCCAAGGCGCTACGGCCATTAACGATGGTAGGGAGCGACGCGCTCAAAGCGTTTATTTTCCATATTGTGATGATTTTTCTGGTGCTGCGTTTTCTGCTGGAAGGCGAAGGCATTTACACCTATCCACAGGCGCTTGGTGTGGGTGGGCTGTTAATTCTTGGAGCCGCATTGTGGATTTGGCTAACGCGCTGGATTGCCCGTTACAAATAGCCCGCCACTCGCCGCGGTAGGAGGTAAGGTTGCGACATCTTCAACGCTGGCTAGCCGCAGCGCTGCTGTGTGCTTTATTGCCAGCCAGCACCGCGGTATTGGCAAGTACGAACTGGTATTACGAGGTCGATAAACAGAGCCCTTGGCAAGGCGATGTAGATGCGCGAATAAGCGCCATTGAAGAGGTGTTTGGCGGCGCGCTAGGTGTTTATGTTCAGAACCTCGCAACAGGCGAGGCGTACTCCTGGCAGGCAGACGACCCCTGGTATTTGGCCTCGCTGATTAAAGTGCCCGTGGCGTCTCAGGTGCTGGCCGAGCGTCAGGCGGGCACGCTCTCCTTGGATGAACGCCTGATCCTGGCACGTAGCGACTTTGTCGATGGCGCCGGGCCGGTCAACTGGCACGACCCCGGTACGCCCATCTCGATTCGTTATTTGCTTGAGCAAATGATCACCGTCAGCGACAACACCGCCACGGATATGCTGATTGACCGTGTTGGCTTGGATGCCGTGAACGCCCGCGCCCGCCGCATGGTCGCCGCCAGCAACGGCCAGCCGGGGCACCTTGGCCCCATCAGCAAGCTGGTGGAAGTGCGCCAAGGGGTATATGGCCAGTTACACCCCGGGGCTCGCCAGCTGAGTGGGTTGGATTTTATCGCCCTGCGTCAACACGGTGTGAACCAGCGCTCCGCTGCGTTGGCCCGTGTGCTGGGCGTGAGCGAAGAAAGCTTCGGTCAACCCGACTACGACCACGCCTTCGATGCCTACGAAGCCACCGGTGAAAACGTGGGTACGCTGCGTGCCTACGGCGACCTACTGGCCAGCTTGCATCGCGGTGGTATGGAAGAGGTGAATGGCGAACAGCGCCAAACGCTGCTGGCGATCATGCAGCGAACTAAATCTGGCGAGCGGCGCTTGAAACAAGGCCTGGGCAACGAATTCACCTTTGCGCACAAAACAGGCACGCAGCACCGGCGAAGCTGCGATGCCGGTATTGCGTCGCGTGCCTCTCAAGCGGGTGGCGCGGCCAATGGCCCCTGGGTCATCGTGGCCTGTGCTCGTGGGCCGCTCTCGGTGCAGGCCCATGAGCGTGCCCTGGCGAGTGTGGGCGAAGCGCTGCGTTATAGCGGTGCCTTGGGTCACGACTAGCAGCGAGCGTGATAAACTGGCCTACCGTATTGGGTTTTTTATTAAGGAGTTCGTTATGGCTCGCGCCAGCGCCCGTCATATTTTGGTAAGCAGTGAAGAGCAGTGCAACGCACTGAAACAAGAGATCGAAAACGGCCGCGATTTCGCGGATGTAGCCAAGCAGCACTCCAGCTGCCCTTCTGGCCGCCAAGGCGGTGACCTGGGCAGCTTTGGCCCCGGTCAAATGGTGCCGGAATTCGACAAAGTCGTCTTCAGCGGTGAGCTCAACAAGGTTCACGGGCCGGTACAGACTCAGTTTGGCTATCACTTGCTCGAAATCACCAGCCGCACTTAATACCTTTTAAAGGCCGTCATGCATCGCGGCAGCCATGTCGCGGTGCCATTGACATCGCGCTGCGCTGGTTCTGCGCTGTCCCGCGATGTAAGGAGACTATCCCGCGGCCAGGGAGCCGAGAGAGGAAGTGTTATGACCACCGTCACACGCATTCTTCATGCAACGAGTCCGGATCTTTCGCGTTTGCTGGCGATGTGCCGGACGATGGGGTTCATTCGGGCCGACCTTTGGCGCCGGTACGGTGCCCTTGGTACCGTTGGCAAGAGCGCCAGCGCCGTTCGCAAGGAAATAACCCAGGGTGGCTGGCATACAGACTTGCCACTGGATGGCACGGTTCGCGCCGAATCCACTAAGGATGTGATCAACGACATCCTGACCTACAAGGCGGCTGCCAAGCACAAGGTGCGCCGGGCCGTGGCCGCACGCACCACGGACGAAACCGAACGCAAACGCCTCTACACGCTGCTGAAACAGGACAAATGGCTAGAAGATACCTATCTGCATCGCATGATGCGCAAACATTTCAGGCATGGCAAAAGCCAGTGTAGTAACCAGTTCGTCGTCCGTTCCGACAAGCACAGTGAGCGAATCATCGACGGCCAACTGGTTATTACATTGCATCTGTCCAAAAAGGTGGGCGGCAGCATCACGCTATACACCACGACGTCAGGCAAGAACGTCAGCCTGGAAAAGAAGAATCTGCGCGTCATCGTTCGGGAGGGAAAGGTCGAGATCCATTATGCCTACGAGAAACCGCCAGGGCGGCCTCATGGGGACAAGGTAATGGGTGTCGATAAGGGCTACACGGAGGCCTTCACTGACTCGCAAGGCCAGCATCATGGCGAGTCGTTCGGTCAAGTGCTCACTGCGTACAGCCATCAGGTATCCGCCACTGGCAAGGCGCGCAATCGCCTGCACGCCCTGGAAAAGAAGCATCGGGCGGCAGGACGGATCGCTAAGGCCGAACGCATCCGCGCCAATAATCTGGGTAAGAAGAAGCAAGTGGCTCGCCGCCAGCGCACCCAGCAGCACCTTCGCACCATCGCCTATCAGGCGGCTCATACCATCATGGACGAGGCGGCGCTTCTCGCTTCGGAAGACCTGACTCAGCCCATCGCGGGCAAGGTACAGTGGCGGGATTACAACCGCCGCATGAGCCACTGGGCCAAGGGGGTGCTGGCCCAGGCGCTCGACGAAGTATCGCAGCAGCGTGGCACCCGTCACGACATCGTGAACGCCGCCTATACGTCGCAAATGGACTCGATCACGGGACGCCTGGAAGGTGAGCGCCGTGGCGACAAGTTTTACCGTGCAAACGGGGACGTGATCCAGGCGGATGTCAATGCTGCGCGGAATGTCCTGGCAAGGCTTGATGACCCCGACATTACGCGGTACATGCCGCACGGCGAGGTCAAGCGAATATTGTTGGGACGTTTCTCCGGCGCAACTGAGCGTCAAGAGGCCCGAGTTGTTTGCCAGCACGGCATGTCAACCGGGTGCGGATAAATCCTTTTTGGCCAATGATGGCCAAGCTTTAAGGAGCAGTACGCCTTGAACGACCCCATCATTACCATCGATGGCCTGAATAAAACCTACGAAGGTGGCTTTCAGGCGCTCACCCGCGTGGATTTAACCATCCAGCGCGGCGAAATTTTTGCACTGCTTGGCCCGAACGGGGCGGGTAAAACTACCTTGATCAGCTTGGTATGTGGCTTGGTCAATCCCAGCGAAGGTCATGTCATTGTCGATGGCTTCGACAGCGTGCGCGATTACCGCCAAGCCCGCGAGCGGATTGGCCTTGTGCCGCAAGAACTCACCAATGAAGCGTTTGAAACGGTCTGGAACACGGTGAGTTTCAGCCGTGGCCTGTTTGGTAAATCCCCCAACCCCGCCCATATCGAAAAAGTGCTCAAGTCGCTCTCGCTGTGGGATAAACGCCACAATCGCCTGATGACCCTCTCCGGCGGTATGAAGCGGCGGGTGCTGATTGCCAAGGCGCTCTCCCACGAGCCACGCATTCTGTTTTTGGATGAGCCGACCGCCGGGGTGGACGTCGAGCTGCGGCGGGATATGTGGAACGTGGTACGCGGGCTGCGGGACGATGGGGTGACGATCATTCTCACCACCCACTACATTGAAGAAGCCGAAGAGATGGCCGACCGCATAGGCGTCATCAATCGCGGCGAGATCGTGCTGGTGGAAGAGAAAGCCGCGCTCATGAAAAAGCTGGGCAGTAAGCAGCTCACCCTGCAGCTCCACAGTCCGCTGGCAGAATTGCCGCCTGCGCTGGCGCAGGAAGAACTCAGCTTGGCCGCCGATGGCTTTGAACTGGTGTACACCTACGATGGCCGCCAGGAAGAGGAGGGGCGAGGGATCTCTACCCTGTTAACGCAGCTAGAGCAGGCGGGCATCAGCTTTAAAGATCTACACACCCGGCAGAGTTCGCTGGAAGATATCTTCGTGGACCTGGTGAAGGAGCGCTCATGAACCTCTATCCCGTTCGTGCGATTTACATGGCGGAGATGGCCCGCACTCGCCGCACGCTGCTGCAGAGCATTGTCTCGCCGGTGATCTCTACCTCGCTCTACTTTGTGGTGTTTGGCGCGGCGATTGGCTCGCGGATTACCGAAATTGGCGGGGTGAGCTACGGCGCGTTTATCGTTCCTGGTTTGATTATGCTGATGCTGCTGACCCAGAGCGTCTCGAACGCCTCGTTTGGAATCTTTTTTCCCAAGTTCTCCGGCAGCATCTATGAGATTTTGTCGGCGCCGATCTCCTATTTGGAGATTGTCGTGGGCTACGTAGGGGCGGCGGCCTCGAAATCGATACTGCTGGGGCTGATCATTCTCGGCACGTCCAGCTTCTTTGTGCCGCTTGAGATCGCCCACCCGTTTTGGATGCTGACGTTTCTGGTGCTGACCGCCGTCACCTTTAGCCTGCTGGGCTTTATCATCGGCATCTGGGCGGATGGCTTCGACAAGCTGCAGCTCGTGCCGCTGCTGGTGATTACCCCTCTCACGTTCTTGGGCGGCAGCTTCTACTCCATCGATATGCTGCCTCCGTTTTGGCAGAGCGTGACCCTGGCGAATCCGGTGGTGTATCTCGTCAGCGGTTTCCGCTGGAGCTTCTACGGCATTAGCGATGTCAGCTTGGGGGCCAGCGTGGCGATGATTTTGCTGTTTTTGGCGGCAAGCCTTGCCACCATTGCCTGGATTTTCCGCACCGGTTACCGCTTAAAGCCCTGATGCTGAAGTGACCTCTTCGACGTTTTTATAAAGGTAATGCCTGTTTATGCCGCTACTGCAAAGTACTGTCTACCGCCTTGAGCCATCCCTCGACGGCGAACGCTTAAGTGTGACGGCCCCGCCTGCCGAGGCCGCCGCCAGTGACGACACGGTGATGGCCAGCCTAGTGAATGCGCTAAACGACACCTACAACACCAAAGCGAAGGGCTGGGGGCGCTTTGCCGAGCAGGGCGAGCAGGCCGGGCCGCTGTTGGCGTGGCTCACGGCGTATCAAGCCGACGAGCAAACCTTTGCTCAACTGGCGAACGCGATGGCCGAGCGACTGGCCCAAACGCTGCAGGGTCAGCTCTCCGTTGGCGGTTACTTGGTCATTGCCCATCTACAACAGGGCGATACGGAAACGCTGCTGATGGCCCTCATTCACCAACGGGAAGGTATCGGCTTTAACGACGCGCACCAAGCGGTGCCTGCCGCCCAACTGAACACGAGCCAACTCACCCTGGCAGCCCGCATCAACCTGACCCAGTGGCAGAGCGGTGTGGAAAGCACGCAGTACGTCTCGTTTCTAAAAGACCGGGGCGGTAAAAAGCTCGCCGATGGCGTAGCGGCGCTGCTGGGCATGGAAGAGGGCATCGATGCCCCCGCCGAAACCCGCACGCTGCTGAAAGCCTTTAGCCCGAACATTTCATAAACACCCCAAGCAGCAGCCACGAAATTTTCTCGGTTAGCCCATTACGCCCAGATATGAGAATTATTAGTAGTATGCGCGCCAATGTCGCTCTGATGTCATCCAGTCACCGGCCTTAAGTGTTTATTATTCGATCAATTCCAGCGTCCGGGCGAGGGAAGGCCTCCCGAGCCCGAGATGGAGGTGGCCACGAGCGCCGACGGCGGCTCAGCCGGTGTTTAACCTGGGCCGAGGCAGGCGATATAACCGTTCGGTGACTGTGTGCAGAAGGGCCTTGACCGGGCAGCTACCTGGCAGGTGGAGCTTGATGCGGTCTTTGTACTGCACCACCCGTACGGCCAGCTTGAACAGCTTGATGATGACCGTCGAGGGCTGGGCCTGGGACAACTCGGTGCCTTGCAACAGTTCGGCGCGCAAGGCGTGATGCAGCACATAGGCGGCGCAGGAGAAAAACAGGCGCAGGTGGTTGGCCGCAAAGCGGCAATCCGAGGTGCGGTCGCTGGCCAGGTCGTTTTTCATCATCTTGATGAAATTCTCGTCCTGGCCCCGGGCGCAATACAGCTCGGCGTACAGTATTTCCGGGGTTGACTCTTCCAGGGAGGTGACGACGAAGCGGGGGTTATCGCCGAGGGCCATGGTTTCGGCTTTCAGGACAGTGCGAAACGCCTGTGGCCAGGAACGGGCCTGATAATCGATCTCGTGGAAGGTGCGCGAGCGTTGCGGCGGGGCCTGTTCCGCGAGGCGAGCGTTATGGCAGCGGGTATCGTGCAGCCGCCGGGTGGATTGCAGGTGTGGCTCGGCCAGTTTTTTCAGACGGCTGTTGCCGGCCAGGCCGAACAGAAAATCGGTGTACGGATCGTCGAGCGCCAGTTGCATCAATTCCACGTTGGCGAAATGAGCATCACCACGCAGCAGGATGCGGGTCTCGGGCCAATGCTGGCGCAGCCGTTTGAGCACCCGCTTGAGGATCATTGCGTTCTCTGCCCCCGTCGGGCGTTTGCCGGGGCGCAGTGCCGCGGTAATGAACTTGCCCGACAGACCTTCAAACAGAAACAGTGGCAGGTAGCAGTGACTCTGGTAATGGTGATTATAAAACGCCAGTTCCTGTTGGCCGTGGGTCTGGTCTTCGGAGTGATCCATGTCCAGCACGATCATCTCTGGAGGCTTGGCGTAGCTGGCGACAAACTGCTCTACAAAGGCCTCGGCGAGACGGTAAAGGTCGCGGGTGTTAACGGCATTTTCCAGGCGCGAGAAGGTCGGTGCGCTGGCCAGATCCTGCTCTGGCTCAAGCGGCTTGCGTTCGGTGCCGAGCTTGAACATCGGGTCACGGCGCAGGGTGTTGGCGTCATTGGCATCGGCATAGCCACAGGCGATCTGGAAGATCCGCTGAGTTAATAGATCGGAAAGTGAGTGGTCGATATAAGAGGCGTGACGGCGGTCGTCGATGGCCTGGGCCAGTCGATGAACCAGGCCAATCTGTTGGTCCACCCCACGCAGCAGCAGGGGGCCAAAGTCGGATGACAACGCTCCGCCCTCGAAATCAGCTCGCACGGTAAAGCCGGCAAAGGGAGGAAAGCGCAGTTGAGTTGGGATAGAATTGGACATGGGCGAACCTTGTTTAGCTTCTTCCGAAGCGTTATTGGCGTAACTCCCATTATATCAATGGGTTGGGCAAGGTTCGCCTTTTTTTATGAATTTTTCGGGTTAGCGACTACGTCGAAAAAGAGGACCTGGACGACGACGCCAGCCGGGAAAAAACCGATACTCTGGTTGATTACGCCAACGAGCAGCTGCGCCGAGGCGAACCCATGACGCTGGAAGAGCTCTCCGAGCTAGTGGATGAGAAGCAGCCCAAGGCGTTTTACGACCATATTCGCAACGCCGACTACGGCCTTTCGCCGGAAATCCCGCCGGACAAACGCACTATCAGCCAGTTTCGCCGCTTCACTGGCCGCGCTGGAGGCGTCTCGATCAGCTTTGATTCACACCTGCTGGGTTCCAGCATTGAGTATGACGAAACCCAGGACCGGCTGATCATCAAGCAAGTGCCCAAGCAGCTCAAAGAGCAGCTTGCCAAGCGGAAAGAGTGACAAGGTTAAAAGGGCTTGAACAGGCAGCGTAAAGCTTGGGTGGCGAGCGGCACCAGGGGCTAACCTATAGAGGCCAAGCGATTAACCAAGCAGCGATGTTCAACAGGCCTGAGCTAAACAGATCGACGCGAAACATACCTACTTTAAACAGAGCTCAATGGCAAAGGAGCGCCGCAGTGCCTATGAAAGAAACGCAGGATGCGACGAATTTAACCGAGCTGATCCACGCCATGGAACGGATGGAGCGGGAAAACGCGCAGGTCAGTGTGGATGATGTGGTGCATGCGGTAGGGAGACGCTCGTTTGGGCCGCTGCTTCTATTGGCAGGCTTGATAACGCTGGCGCCGATTATTGGTGATATCCCCGGCATGCCAACACTGATGGCGGTGTTAGTGCTGCTGACCTCTTCACAGCTGCTGGTAGGGCGGGAAACGTTCTGGCTGCCTAAATGGCTGCTTAAGCGTTCTTTATCACGGCAGAAGTTTGATAAAGCGCTGCACTACATGAAAAAGCCCGCCAAATGGGTCGATGGCTTGCTGGGCGTGCGCTTGGCTTGGATGACCGGCTACATCGGTATTCGGGTGACGGCCTTCGCTTGCCTGCTGGTGGCGTTAGCGATGCCACCCATGGAGTTCATCCCTTTCAGTGCCAATGGCGCTGGATTGGCACTCACGCTGTTTGGGCTGGGGCTGGTGGCCAGAGATGGCCTGATGCTGGCGTTGGGATTCTTGCTTACCGGCGTGACCTTCACGGTAGTAGTGATGAGTCTCATCTAATGCTTTACTAGGTTTTTCGCGCTGATTGATAAGGCGGGCCGCGATAGGGGGGGCTGATTACGCAAAACAAAACAAAGCCTGCTAGGCTGGAAGGGTCAGCTCAAGGGTGAGCAACCATCTGCTTTCTCGAAAACGCAACAAGCAAGGAGCACCGTTATGCGTAACATCATCTATATCGTGGGTTTGATCGTGGTAGTGCTGTTTATTCTTTCCCTACTGGGCCTACGCTAAGCGCTACGCTGCTGTACCACTCACTCTATCCCCCTGGCCTGTGCTGCCAAGCGCCCGCTCCTGTCTAGCGGGCGCTTGGCTAACGCGTTAGGCGCAGTCTGCGGCTCCCTGCCCAAACATATCAAACATCAGCTCGCGGCCCATGGCTGTTAACACAAAACGGCCATAGTCATTAAAAGTGGCGGCATCACTCTCTTCCAACACTTGCTGGCAAAGCGCCCAACGGGGGTGCTGATGGCTCAGAGAGATCAACTCCTGGTGCGATAAACCACGCTGTATCAGGGTGATGGTTTCAAGCACATGGCCGCTCTCATAAAGCAGTTCCGCTACGCTAGAAAGGCAGTGGCGCAAGCTGCGCTGTACGTGGAAGGAAGCAGTGGTCGCGGGGGATAATGCTTCAGCGGGCATGGTAGGTTGCTCCTGCAATCGCAGCAAAATGGGTGTGCTGCAGTGCATTATAAAGCAGTAGGAGTGTTAGACCAAGGTCTATGTATTGGGCTGAGTTTTGCGTGTCATCTGAATTACAAAAAAGGTGTGATAGGCTTGCGGCACTCCTTTTTAGAGCTGGTTGATTATGCAGATTAGTGTCTTTGGTACCGGATATGTAGGGCTCGTGGCAGGTGCGTGTTTGGCGGATGTGGGTCATCAGGTCATCTGCATGGATATTGATGCTAACCGCATCGCACAGCTTAGCCGTGGTGAGATCCCTATTTTCGAGCCAGGCCTGAGCCAGCTGGTTACCCATAACGTCGCCGCCGGACGCCTGCGGTTTACCACAGATGCCGCCCACGCGGTCACCGAAAGCGACACGCTGTTTATCGCGGTGGGCACCCCGCCAGACGAAGGTGGCAGCGCCGACCTGCAGTACGTATTAAGCGTCGCGGAAAGTATCGGCCAGCACATGCAGGGCTATAAGCTGGTGGTGGATAAATCGACGGTGCCGGTAGGCACCGCCGAGCGTGTGAGAGACACCATCAGCCGCGTGCTACAGCAACGTAAGGTTGAACACCCTTTCGATGTGTGCTCCAACCCTGAGTTTATGAAAGAAGGCGCTGCCATTGACGACTTCACCCGCGGCGCCCGCATTATCGTAGGCACCGAGAGCGAGCGGGTAAAAGAGCGCATGAAAGCCTGCTACGCGCCATATAACCGCAACCACGACAAGCTGATGTTTATGAGCGTGCGAGCGGCAGAACTGACGAAATATGCTGCCAACGCCATGCTAGCGACCAAAATTAGTTTCATGAACGAAATGGCGAATTTAGCGGAGCGCTTAAAGGTTGATATTGAAGATGTACGCCGGGGAATCGGAAGCGACCCGCGTATTGGCTATCACTTTATTTACCCTGGTTGTGGTTATGGCGGCTCCTGTTTTCCGAAAGATGTGCACGCCCTTGAGCAAGCTGCTTTGCAATTAGGTTACACGCCGGAATTATTAAAAGCCGTAGAAGCCGTTAATCAGCGCCAAAAACAAACGCTTTACATAAAACTGCAAGAGAGCCTCGGTAACTTAGAGGGGAAAGTGATTGCTATTTGGGGGCTAGCATTTAAGCCCGGCACCGATGATATGCGCGAAGCGCCCAGCCGAGCACTGATGGAAGCCCTGTGGGCAGCAGGGGCGAAGGTGCAAGCGTTCGACCCGGAAGCGATGGGTGAGTGCCGAAGGCTGTATGGCGAGCGTGACGACCTGATGCTCGCAGGTGATCGCATACAGGCAGTAAAAGGTGCCGATGCACTGGTTATTTGCACAGAGTGGAAAGAATTTCGCACCGTTGACTTCACTTGGTTAGCAAGCCAGCTAAACAATAAATTAGTGGTAGATGGGCGTAATTTATACGCACCCAGCGCGTTGAGTGAGGCGGGTGTTTGCTATGTGGGTGTCGGTAGAAAGTCTTAATAAACATAGGTTTATAGCTTTGGTTTGTTGTTTCTGATAAATGGGTAAGCCCAGGGCTAATAAATTTGTTAAAGTTAATAGTCTCAATGCCGAATAAATCACTAATTAGCTAACTTGAATAATGGCTGCCGCAAAATCGGTAAGACGGCCGCACAACGCGAAAAAGGGACGTAACGCATGGCTTCCATTTCATCACTGGGTATCGGTTCAGGGCTTGATCTCAACGGCTTGCTAGACCAACTGCAAGAAGCCGAACGCGGCAAGCTGGAACCCATCGAGCGACAACTGGAAACCCAGCAAACCAAAATTTCCGCCTACGGCCAGCTGAAAACGGCCCTTTCTGCCTTTCAGGACGCAGCGGATGCTCTCAACGACAGCACACTGTATGAGAGCCTCTCGACCAACGTTAGCGGTGAAGCATTCACTGCCACGGCCAATGGCGAAGCGCAGCCCGGTAGCTATAACGTATCCGTCACTCAGTTAGCCACATCGGGCACCCTGGCAACCGAAAGCGTGCCGGATTCAACTGCCGCCCTGACCACAGAAGCGACCAAGCTGACACTCAACTTTGCAGGCGCTGAGCAAGCTGACGTTGTGGTAGACATTGCTGCCAACAGCACGCTTGAAGAAGTACGCGATGCCATTAACGCGAAAGAAGATAGTGGTGTCTCTGCCTCTATTATCTTTGATGGTGAAAATTACCGGCTAGCGCTTAATTCCACGCAAACCGGTGAAGACGCATCTATCTCAGGCATAACGCTAGGGGAGGAATTTGGCGGGCAGTTGAAATCAGAGTTTACGCAAGCAGGCCAAGATGCGAAATTGAATGTTAACGGTGTGGCCATCACTAGCCCTACCAACCAAGTAGAGGGAGCCATTCAAGGAGTAACACTGAACCTTCAGGAAGAGGGAAATAGCACCGTGGCAGTAGAGCAAGATACTCGTGCAGTACGCGAAGCGATAACCGGCTTTGTCGATGCCTACAACGATCTAAAAGGCACCATTGGCGAACTCACCAGCTTTAATGCTGAAACGGGCGCTGCTGGGGAGCTGCTGGGCGACAGTGCGGTACGCACGGTGGAGTCTCGTTTACGCAGTGTGCTGGGTGGAGGTATCGAAGGCCAGTTCTCCATGCTGACGGATATCGGTATTTCACTACAGCGCGATGGCACGTTGGAAATTGATAGCGGCAAGCTAGATGATGCCATTGCCAATGATCAGGATGCGCTCTCTGCCTTTTTTGCAGGCGCTGCCGATAACGAAGGCATGGCAGGCCAAGTCAACCAAACCATCGAGCAGTTGCTAGGCACTAATGGCACGGTATCCGGCGCGATTTCAGGCGCTGAAACCCGCATTGAGTCGCTGGGCGAGCGTTACACGCGCATGGAGCAATCCATCGAGCAGACCATTTCTCGCTATCGTACCCAGTTTGGCCAGTTGGATAGCATGATTGCCCAAATGAACCAAACCAGTGACTACCTCACTCAACAGTTTGATGCGTTGGATGCTCAGTTAGGCCGCAATTAAGCTAACATTGGCAAAAACGCTGCAAAACGACGCCTGCGCTAAGCAGGCGTTTTTGTTGGGGTAATGGGGTATTCGTAGTTAAGTGATAAAAAAGGCCTAAAGTTAGCCGCTGTTCCGTCGATAAAAAGACTATTAAACTCAGTCGCAACGCCACTGTTGGCGCACTGTATCAATGACTGTGGGTTTAGCCTTTTGCATCGAGGAACATCTGCATGGCGACAATAACCTCTCTAGGCGTCGGCTCTGGCCTGGATCTCACCGGTTTATTAGATCAGCTTCAAGAAGCGGAGCGGGGCAAACTCGCGCCGATTACCCGCCAAAAAGAGCAACAGCAGGATAAGATTTCTGCCTACGGCCAGCTGCAAACATCGCTAAACAGCTTTCAAGATGCTGTAGCGAAACTCAACGACCCGAAGCTCTACCAAAGCCTTTCCGCCAACGTGCGTGGCGATGCCATTAAAGCCACTACCTCCGCCAGTGCGCTGCCCGGTAGCTACCGGGTAGAGGTATCGCAGTTAGCCACCTCTGGCACCCTGGCCTCAACCCGTGTGACTGACCGAGACACCCCGCTAGACCTGCAAGGTGCAACGGCCCTACGGCTGGAATTTGGTGGTGCGGACGCTGTGGATATTGATATCGCCCCCGGCAGCAGCCTTTCGGCGATACGCGATGCCATTAACTCCAATAAAGATGCAGGCGTTAACGCCACCATCATCAACGATGGCCAAGGCTACCGGCTGGCGCTCAGCTCTAAAAATACCGGTGCGGATGCTTCTATTGCCAGCTTTAGCTTTGTCGATACCAGCCAATCCCCTGAAGTCACGGTGGCAGGGCCCTTTGCTGAAGATGCCGCCACCAAGCGTGCTGGCGAAGATGCAGCGCAACCGTCAATGGCATTGCCATCAGCAGTGCCAAAAACCAGATCGAAGGGGCCATTCAAGGAGTCACGCTCAACCTGGCAGAGTTGAGTATTGCCGAAGGCGAAACGGCGACCAGCACGGTTAATGTAGAGCGCGATACGCTCAAGCAGCGCGAAGCGATTAGCGGTTTTGTAAAAGCGTTTAACGACCTAAAAGGCACCATTGGAAAACTCACCAGCTTCAGCGGCGATGCCGACACTGCCGGTGAGCTGGTAGGCGACAGCACCGTGCGCACCATTGAAAGCCGCCTGCGTAGTGTGCTGACGGGAGGCGTAGCCGGGGGCGAGCTTTCCACGCTTAACCAGCTAGGCATTACCCTGCAACGAGACGGCACGCTGGAAATGGATGACGATAAAATCAGCGATCTAGTCGCCAATAACCCCCAAGCACTCAGCGACTTTTTCGTAGGTGGCGAAGCAGGGAATGGCTTGGCAGCCCAGCTCGACAGTACCGTAGAGCGAATGCTTGGCGATAACGGAGTAGTCAAGCTAGCGATTAGCGGTGCCGAAAACCGAGTGAAAAGCCTAGACGAGCGTTTTGAACGCATGGAAGTGACCATCGAGCGCACCATCAGCCGCTACCGCACCCAGTTCGGCCAGCTAGATAGCATGATTGCCCAGATGAACAGCATGAGTAGCTACCTAACCCAGCAGTTTGAAGCGCTAGACTACCAGCTAGGCCGTAAAAAGTAGCTAACGTCATGGTAGCCAATAACGCCAAAAGCGGCCTCAACGGGCAATAAAGTGAACCGCTCAGAAAGAGGCCGCTTGGCAAAATAAAATGGCTACTTTGTGAAATACGTAGAAAAATCCGCACAGCCATCAAGCACGAACCTAAAAAGGTAATCTGTGTTTAGGTGGTGTCGCCGACAATACTGTTGTGCACGACTTCTCACCAATTCAAGAACGCTCTTTGGTAAGGTATATGTACCAATAGAGGAGCCATCATGAGCGATCAAGATGACCGTCACCGCGCTGACCATGACAGCCCATGGAAAATGGCGTTAGAGGCATATTTTAAAGAATTTCTAGAATTGCTGTTTCCGACGATAAACCAGCACGTTGATTGGTCAAAAGGCTACAGCTTCCTTGATAAAGAATTGCAACAGATTACGGTTGGTGCCGAAAGCGGCCGACGTTACGCCGACAAACTGATCAAAGTCTATGCCAAAGACGGTAGCGAGACCTGGGTGCTGATTCACGTTGAAGTGCAGGGTGAGCCCGAAGTTGAATTTTCCGAGCGGATGTTTACCTATCAGTATCGCTTGCGGGATCGCTACGCAATGGAAGTGGTCAGCCTTGCAGTACTGGCAGATACCCGTAAAAGCTTCCGCCCCACAACGTTTCATTACGAGCGCTGGGGGTGTGAACTGACCTTTACCTTTCCTACGGCTAAACTGATAGATTGGGAAGGCAACTGGGTTGCGCTAGAAACCAGCGACAACGTTTTTGCGCTGGTAGTGATGGCCCAGATCCAGGCTAAACGGGTGAAAAATAGCGCGACGCGCAAAGACACCAAAGTAGCCCTCATTAGGCTTTTATATGAGCGTGGCTACAACCGCGAACAAATTTTACGGCTATTTAACATTATCGATTGGATGATCCAGTTACCAAAACGCCTAGACCCTGATTTTGCGCAAGCGGTTTATGCGATACAGGAGGAAAAACACATGCCTTACGTGAACACCATTGAGCGCTTAGGTATTGAAAAAGGCCGCCAAGAAGGCCGGCAAGAAGGTCGTCAGGAAGCCGAACAGCGGGCATTAGAGGGCAAGCGCAACGCAGCGCGCAAGCTGATTGCTTTAACAGAAATGAGCGACCAGCTCATTGCCGAGATTGAAGAACTCCCCTTGGAAGAAGTAGCGAAACTCCGCGCCGAAACCAAGCACTGAATTCACTACAAGTCCTATCCTGACAAACCCCTTGGGGCACTCATAAGGCTGCCCTCACAGAGTCTCAGTCAAAAGTAGAAGCCAGGCAAAGTGAGAGTCAGTCTAAAGTGGGAGGCCGCTTCAGCGGGCGAAGGATTTCGGCACATTTCTTAATACGCGCACATGATGGCAGGGCACAACAACGAAGCAACCTTAAGCCTTTCCAGCTAATCCCCATCTCGGTACATGGCCGCCAAACTCTCTTCTGTGATGGGTTTACGCTTAGCATCCAAAATTTTGCCACCCAGTGCCGCCACCTCATGGGTGAAGGTAATTAAATCCTCCGGGTTGCGCGACACCTTTCGCGTGTTCAAAAAGCGGATCAAGATCGACACCCCCTGCACCGGCGTATGCTCCCCCTCTTTATGCTCTTTATGTAGCGGCGGCAGCTTACCCGGCGAGGTAGCGCTAGCCAGCATAATCGGGTAGCCCTGCGGCCCCGGCGGAAGATGGAAGGCGCCTAGCTCCGCCTCATAAAAGGCATTTTTCTCGGTGAGCATTTCCCCCAGCGCTTGGTTAACGGCTTGGCTGGGCGCATCAAACATCACAAACAAACACTGCTGGGTCGGCTTTTTGCTCTGCTTGCTGGTTGTTTTAGGCTGGCTTTGATAGCTGGGGGTATCCGCCTGCTCTGCTGAGGGAGTAGGGGCCTGCTGAGAGGAAAGCTCAGCCTTACGTGGTGCAATCACCACCTTGTAAAAAAGCACAGCGCTTATTAGCCCTAACACAACAGCGATGCCGCCTAGTAGCAAAGGTAGGTAGGTTGTTGACATGGTGCGTCCTCTACTGCATTCGTATGAACGTACAATACCCCTCTACGATTAAAAATGCAGCGCCTTGACCAGCTATGTAGCGCTATGTTGGTCAGCGTTCACTAAAATTTACATAATTTTTTACTATTCGCCCTAAAGGTTCTCCTCCTTATGCCGTTAATCAATACAACGGCACACAACGTGGCCGAAAAGCGGGCCTTCTAGGCCAGTGTTCCAGCAAGGAGAATCACCATGTCAGTGATCAATACCAACATCACATCGATGATCGGGCAGCAGAACCTGCGTGAATCACAAAGCGCACTGCAAACTTCTATGGAGCGTCTGAGCTCTGGCCTGCGCATCAACAGCGCCAAAGATGACGCTGCTGGGCAAGCCATTGCCAACCGTATGAGCGCCCAGATTAGCGGTCTTGCTCAAGCGCAGCGTAACTCCAACGACGGTATCTCTATCGCGCAAACTACTGAAGGTGGCTTGAACCAAATCAACGATAACCTTCAACGTATTCGTGAGCTGACGGTTCAGGCGCAAAATGGCACCAACAGTGAAGATGACCTGAAATCTATTCAAGATGAAGTTAACCAGCGCCTTGCTGAAATAAACCGTATTTCAGAAGAAACCGACTTCAACGGTACGCGCGTATTATCTGAATCAACTGAGCCGCTTCAGATTCAAGTAGGTTCAGAAGATGGTCAAACCATCACAGTTAACCTAGAGACTACTAACAGCAGTACGCTAGGTGTGGCTTCCTTTGATGTCCGCAATATGCTGTCCAGCACTAACTTCTCAGACGTTACCGATATTGAATTGGAAGGCGCTGTCGAGGATAAGGTTTCTTTATCCGCCGTTAATACGTTTACTCCAGGTACAGGTGCAGCTGCATCTAAGATCACTGCGGATGGTGTCTTCCAGGTAGAGGCTGCTGCGGCAACTGCAGGTGGATCAGTAGGTACAGATTTCGCTGTTCGTGGTAGTGACGGTAGTTTCTACGCACTACAACAAAATAGCACGACAGGCGAATACTTTTTTGACTCTGGTGCTGGGGCGATTGACGAAGCTGATATCGTCAATGCTGACGCCCCGAATGGTGTAACAACTATCACTGAGCAAGTTGCTGTTGGTGACATCGTTGTTGATGGTAGCACTGCAGGTGTTCAATCAACTCTCGTTGGTCTTGATGTAGTTCCTAACGGAGGAACTGCAGGTGACACCATTACAGATTTCTTTGGTGCTAACACGGCTGCAGTACAGGGTAACCTGTTTGCCCGTGAAGACGTTGAAAATGGATATGCATTACGCGGTGCAGATGGTAATTACTACGCTGTGGACGTCAACCGCGACACCACTACCGGTGAAGTAAGTATCCAGCTTGCTGGCAACCCTACTACAGGTAACATTCAAGACTCTAGTGCATTACAGCAGGTAGCGCTTTCAAACATTACTAGTCCTGGTGCAGCGGGTACCGGAGTCAGTGAAATCGATGTGTCTATTGATGCTCCCTCAGCCGGTGATAATCTCTACAACATCGAAGCAACCGGTGGTGATGGTGCCAATGCAGTAGAAATTTACAGCCTGTCTGATTCTTACTCAGGCAGCGCTGACTACGCAGTATTTGCAGACGATGGCAAATACTATGCTGGTACGTTGGATGATGATACCGGTGAGGTAACTTGGGACTCAAGCGGCACTGCGCTGGCAACTGCTAATGTAGACGTAGACAGTGGTGCGCAAACGCAAGCAGTCCTCTCCTCAGTAGATACCGTTGCTGTAGCTGATGCAGACTTGCCAGAAGGTATGAATCTTGTGTCTGACAGCGAAGGTAACTATTTCCTTCAAGGCAAGGATGAATTTGGCAACGATGCAACCTATGAAGCTAAAGTCGATATTGATCAAGATGCCGGTACTATTACTAGCATTTCTATTGCCCAAGACGCTGAAGGCAACAATATCCAACGTACCGTTGATGCGTTAAGCACTTTGGATAATGCGCTTAGCAAAATCGACTCTTTCCGTTCAGACCTTGGTGCTGTGCAAAACCGTTTCGAAGACGCTATTACTAACTTGAGCACCAACGAAACGAACCTTTCTGCAGCGCGTTCACGCATCGAAGATGCAGACTATGCAACGGAAGTTGCTGAGATGACGCGTGCACAGATCCTGCAGCAGGCGGGTACTTCTGTACTTGCTCAGGCCAATCAGCTACCGCAGAGCGTTCTTTCTCTGCTGGGCTAATTTAAAGCCTGATGATAGAGCTTTGGCTTTATTATCTGTTGTTAATGAACCGGTTCCTTCGGAGCCGGTTTTTTATTAATAATTATCATGGATAAGTGGCAAAATATCTGGATATTCAAGTAGGCTAGACGCATAAACTGCCTAAACGATCCTTATCAGCAGAGTTACTAATGGCTAAATCTCGTCGACTCAAAATACATACCTCTACACTTGGCACTAAACAAGCTCCTCATGCCGAGCGAGTACTGACAGTAGCACAGGCCAAACGATTAACTAGCAAGACGCCAAACAAGACAGAGGTCTGGGTGCAGCTAGGGGTCGCCTATATCGCCGCTAACCGCCATTCAGAAGCCATAGAGCCGCTTCAGCGAGCGGTATCCTTGAGTGGGGAAGCCGCACATATTCACGCTTGGCTTGCCGCCGCCTACTTAGGCGCAAGTGAGTTCTTGCTGGCCAAAGAAAGTGCCAAGCACGCTCTTAATTTGGATGAGCACAGTGTACGCGCCTTGATCATTCTTGCGATGATTGACTTTGACAATGGTTTATCTGCTGGTGCTTTGAAATGGATAGAAAAAGCTGAAAATGTCGAACCTGAGAATTCGGACGTATTGCATGCTAAGTCACGCGCCCTTTTTGGCCTGCACCGATATGAAGAAGCAGAGGCAGTACTTGAAGCTTTGACAAGGCACCACCCAGAAAACCTGAGATATTGGAATGAACTGGGAGTTGTTCAACGTGAGCTAGGCAAACTAGCGTCGTCAGCGAATAGCTTCTCTCAAGCGATCAAGTATGGAGATAATTCAACACCGTTTTCTAATCTGATTACCGGATTTCATTATGATCCTTCGAAGCAGCAAAGTGATATAGCCGCTGTTTGTCGAGAATGGCAGTCGCGTTATGGCGTAAAGAAACCACCTGCACGCCCTGTTCCTGAGAATAGGTCGCCTGACAGAAAACTGCGGATTGGGCTGCTTTCAGATGGATTTCGCCAGCACCCCGTCGGCAACATGATTATTGCGGCACTAGAAAATACGCACCCAGAGGAAATGGAGTTTTATTTTTACTCGACCAGCGCGAGCAATGATGCGATTACTAAGCGTTTTCAAGCGCTGGCAAGCCAGTGGCAAATGGTCAAGTATCAAGATGATGCTGCATTTAACCAGCAGGTGCGCGATGATAAGATCGATATCTTATTTGACTTAGCGGGCCATAATGCAGGAACGCGCTCAAAAGCTATTTCTATGCAGCCTGCGCCGTTGATTGTGAAATGGGTCGGCGGGCTGATCAACACCACCGGTGTTGAAGCAATTGATTATTTAATAAGTGACCATATTGAAACACCTGAGGGTGAAGATCAGCACTATACTGAAAAATTAATTCGGCTACCAGACGATTATATCGTTTACTCTCAACCAACGTATACACCTAATATTGGCCCGTTACCTGCACTATCTAATGATTTCATTACTTTAGGATGTTTCAACAATCCTACCAAGCTTAATGCTCAATTATTGACTGAGTGGGCAATATTGATGAATCAATTGCCAAACTCACGTTTATTCCTTAAGGGAAAACCCTATACTAGCGAAAGCTTCTGCGAGCGCATTTATGCGTTGATGGAAAGCTTGGGGGTTGAGCGGGAACGAGTATTGTTAGAAGGACCAGCGGCTCATCGTGAGCTGCTTAATAGTTATAACCGTGTTGATATTGCCCTTGACCCATGGCCTTACTCTGGTGGGTTAAGCACCTGTGAAGCGTTGCTGATGGGCGTGCCAGTAGTCACTTTGCCTGGCCCTACGTTCGCTGGGCGGCATAGCGCTTCGCACCTAATTAATGCTGATATGGCTGAATTGGTGGTAAATAACTGGGATGAGTACCGCGAAAGGGTAATTGAACTTGCTAGTGATACAGATAGTTTGAGCACTATTCGTAATAGTTTGAGGCAGGTGCTTTTACAGTCCCCAATGTGCGATGGTCGCCGTTTTGCAAAACATTTAATGCTGGCCATGCGCGCCATTTGGCAGCGTTACTGCGAAGACAAAGTGCCAGCGGCGCTTGCTTTCAATAAAAATAGCGAGCTTTGGTTTGAAGACGATCAAAAGCTGCTGGACATACAGGTGAAAGAGAAGCCTCCTGAGCCTGAGAAAGGCTTTAAATGGAAGTTTGATGGACAAATTGTAGTACTAGATAATGCCAGTAAAACGTTGAGAAACCGTGCTCTGTCGTTAATGGTTAAAACCAATGCCTTTGCGATTGTGGCATTTGACCCACAAAGCTTGATTGAAAACCGCGAAGTTTTTACAGCTAACAAAAATATTCAGTTATTCCAACATGCACTTTTAGGCGATGGTAAGTCGACAACATTATATGCATGTTTGGAGCCGACCTTGAGTAGTACTTTACCTCCTTTGCCGAATGAGCAACTGCCTCCCAGTAAACGACTTGGTGCTAGAGTTTTAACGAAGCTTCCAATAAGTACAATTGCATTAGACTCGATTCAGGGGCTAGCGAGCTTAGATTGGTTAGTCCTCGATGGTTTAAGTGATGCTGCAACAATACTTGAGAATGGAGCTGAAGCTTTAAAAGATACGCTGTTAGTTGAAGTGCAAGTGGCTTTTCAAGCTACTCATAAGCGTCAACCTAATCTTGCCGAATTACAATACTGGGCAAGTCGTAATGGCTTTCGTTTTTATCGCTTGAATGCATCGCGCTACATCAGCCACTTGCCAGAGAGCGTGCCCACGAAAAAACGCCAAGCCACCGAGCTAGAAAGTGCCGATGCTATTTTCCTACCTAGCCATGAGCGTATGGCCAATTTAAGCGATAATCAACGCACCAAGCTCGCCTTTCTACTGCATACGATTTATGGCATTAAAGATATGACGTATGAACTGTTGGCTCAGGTGAGTCAGGAGAAGGCTGAGGAGTACTTGGTGGGTGAGGAGTTAGCTGCTCCTGTGACACAAGTGCACTCATCCTCAGGCATACTTCCACAAAGTGAGCTTGTTAAAAGAGAGCCAGAGAAAGCTATAGGTGTAGGTCTTTCTAGTGACCATCAATCTATTTCATATACGCTCGATGATGTTTTAAAGCGGCTGAGGAAAGCTCAAGATAGCTACTTTTTGCATATATGCTTCAATAATATGCATACCCAATCTTTGATTGAGGGGTGCTCTTCTGTAAATGGAACTGCTTTAGATAAGAACTTGTTCTTGATTGATAAAGCAAAAAGTATCGAAGGTTACACTTTGAATCCTAGTGGTGCAGAGGTGGTTCTCTTTGATGCCTCAAAAGAATTTAGTAAAATTGTTGATGTATGCAAGCAACAAAATGTTAGCGGTGTATATGTTCATGGTCTTTTCTTTGATTGGCAAAAGCGGCTAGTTGCAAAAATTGGTGAATATAAGAGAATGGCATGGGTAATATGGGGGGGGGATGTTTACAGATATAAAAAAGCTAATAAAGAAATGTTAAATTTGGTGGAGAACATCGCTTGTGTTGCAACCGTAACAAGCGATGATTACACAGTATACAAACGCTTGTTTGGGCAGAAGAAGCATTTTGATTTTGCTTACCGATTCCCTTTTGATGAGCTTGATAAAAGTTTGCCTGTTACAAAGGAAAAGTTAATTATTATTGGTAATAGTGGCGATATTGGTAATAATCATGTTGAAATATTCGACGCTTTATCTGCCAAAAAAGATATAAATGATTATAAGATTATTGTGCCATGCTCATATAATGCTCCTGTAGGGTATGCCTCAGAAATGCATAGATATTCTTTGTCAAAAGGGCTTTCAAAAAATCGTGTAGAAATTCTAACTGAGTTTTTATCGAAAGATGACTATTTTGATTTGATTGCCCGGGCAGAGTTGTTAGTGACGGCACATGATCGCTCTCAAGCTGGTGCGACCATTAATGCTGCTATTTACTTTGGCACTAAAGTCGTTTTGAAGAAGCATATTTTTTATCATGAAACTCACATGCAAAATCCTATGTGGAATAGGCTGTCTGATATGTCTATTCAATGCATTGAATTCTTAGATTTTATAAAGAGTAACACCGTTAAACAACTGCCATCGAAAAACGATTCGATGGTCGAAAAAGATAGGAATAACTTGAGAAAAGCCAGAGGCGATGAAGCTCTGGGAGACAACCTGGCGCGTATAAACAGTTTTTTAAAGGTGTGAACCATGAAAGAGAGTTATCGGAATCAGCTTGTATCTTGTTTGCCACGTCACTCGGTAGGTGTGGAGGTTGGTGTGCATAAAGGAGAGTTTAGTTCTTTTTTGTTAAATTTCTTGCAGCCCAAACAGTTGCATTTAATTGACCCATGGAGATATGAATCAAGTGAACAGTACGATCAATCTTGGTATGGCGGTATGGCAGATGGTCAAGCTGAGTTAGACGAAAGATTTGAATCTGTTCAAAAAAAGTTTCAGAAGGAGATTGCAGAAGGGGGCGTGGTAATTCATCGAATGGACTCTGCCTTAGCTTTGGCAGCTTTTGAAGCAGAGTCTCTGGACTGGGTCTATATAGACGGAAATCATTTATATGAATTTGTACTTAAAGATCTTAATGCATCTTTAAGTAAAGTAAAAAAAGGCGGCATCATCAGTGGCGATGACTATCAGCTTGGCGGTTGGTGGGATGGCGGGGTCATAAAGGCAGTAGATGAGTTTTGTGAGAAATTTTCACTAAGAAAAGAGATAATTGGTAACCAGTTTTTGATTTATTTATGATTAAACCAGGGCTTGTAAAAGCCCTGGTTCTTAAAGGTAGTTGAATGCTTCCAGCGCGCTGTAGGCATGCTGCTCGAAAGATAGAATTTGCTCTTGAGTGAGTTCTTTTCTATAATTTCCAAGGCTGCTTGTATCCACCGGATGTTTCGTTTTTGCTTTCCATTGCAGAAAATCTGTGGGCTCATCATTGTTTTTATAAAACTGAAGCATGTTATCTGAGTAGGCTATGTTTAGATGAGAGCATACTGTCGATAAGGTGCGTACTGGCTCTCGTACGAGATTTTCGTATAGTATAACGCATGTGTTGGGTTGAATTTGCATCGATTTGGCTTTAAATGTACTTTTCGACCAATCGCTAGCGATTTTTTCAATAGATTGGGGTAGCGCCGGTTTATACTTAGAGCTTATTTTGCTTCTATCTATTTTAAAGTAAGAGGCTGCTACATCTCTTCCATCTCGTACTATATAAATGAGTTTTGAACTTGGGAAGATTTTTTCAATTTTTTCAATTTCGTTGATATAATAATTGTTTTTATCTCCATGAAGTCTTGGGGTTTTTCCTTTTTCTAAAGCATAGTGGTTATATACGATTGATGCCATGCTGCTATAATTTTTCGGCTTATCGCTTTTTATTTTTTTCAGTAGTTTTTCTTTCTGAATGCCCCAGGTTTCAAATTTCTTTGTTTTGAAAAGGTCTTCTATAAAGCTGAAGTAAGTCAGTTCAGTATATTCTGCTTGATGGATGTATTTTTCACTTAACCATAATAAAAAGCCGCATTCAGGTGGTACGACTGTTTCTGGATGACTGTTCAACATTAATCTTAATAGCGAAGTACCCGATCGTGGGTTGCCTAAAATGAAAAATGGCTGACTCATGGACATGATTGTACACACCCTTCTGGAAAATGATAAAAATAGCTTTTTAACTCGTCAAGAAAAAGAGATTTTAAGTTGTCTGCAAATTATATTTTGGCTCTCTTTATTCATAGAGCTATAAACCGGCATGCACAATATTCGGCTGGCAACGTCTTTCGACACTGATTGTGTAGACTCTCCAGTCAAACACTCTACGTTTTCCAGTGACGGGTAAAAATACCGCCTCGCTAGCACACCGTTTTCCTTAAGCTTTGCAGCCATGCGTACGGCCTGCTCTTCGTTTTCAAACAACACGGGGAAGTAGGCGTAGTTGTAGTCCATTTCTGCTGGCTTAACTTGCAGTTGCAGGTTCTGGCTTAGTGCTTGCTCGTAGCGGCGCCATACGGCGGCACGGGCTTTCAAGTTTTCTTCCATTTCATCCAGCACACAAAGTCCCATTGCCGCCTGCAACTCATTCATCTTGGCATTAATGCCTAGCTCTTCGATAGTTTCTGGCCCAGTGATGCCGAAGTTGATCATCTTATTCGCGCGTTCTAGGTCTTCCTTGCGTTTGAATACAATCGCGCCACCTTCGCCAGTATGGAAGAGCTTGGTCGCGTGAAAGCTAAGTGTGGCGGCATCGCCATGTTTGAGTAAGCTTTCGCCTTGGAACTTCACGCCAAACGCATGTGATGCATCATAAATAACTTTAAGGTTATGCTTTTTTGCAATGGCATCGATAGCATCTACATTGCAGGCGTTGCCGAATACATGCACGGGAACTATGGCTTGAGTTCTAGGTGTTATTGCCGGTTCGATATTGGTTGGGTCTAGGCACCAAGTGTTTGGGTCAATATCAGCGAATACCGGCTCTACGCCTTCCCACTTGAGAGAACTAGCTGTAGCAACAAAGGTAAACGGAGTGGTAATGGCTTCAGTCGGCTCATTGCGGCCAGTAACCCCAAGCGCTCGATAAGCAATTTGTAGTGCCAGAGTACCGTTCGCTACAAGAAGAAGATTCTCTACCCCCAGGTATTCCTCTAGACGCCTGGTAAGCTCCTGCACTAACTCGCCATTATTGGTGAGCCAAGCTCGCTCGTAGATTCCGTCTATATATCGGTCAAGCTTTTCACGGCTAGGCAAATAAGGCTTGGTGACTGGTATCATAGTAGGCCTTTTAATCATTATGGAATCGCTTAAAAACCGTGTACCAGCTGTTGTAAATAGGCACCGTACCCACTCTTCTGTAATGGCTTACTTGTGCGAGCTAATGCCTCTTGAGTTAACCATCCCTGATTAAACGCAATTTCTTCTAAGCAGGCGATTTTGTACCCTTGGCGTTTCTCGATAGTTTCAACAAATTGAGCCGCTTCTAGCAGGCTTTCGTGGGTGCCTGTGTCTAGCCATGCAAAACCGCGCCCCAGCAGTTCAACCTGTAAATCACCCCGCGCAAGGTAGGCTTGGTTAATGCTAGTAATTTCTAGTTCCCCTCGCGGTGAGGGCTTTACTTGCTTAGCTATCTCAATGACATCGTTATCATAAAAGTAGAGCCCGGTTACCGCATAGTGAGAACGAGGATTCTGAGGCTTTTCTTCGATGCTGACCGCACGGCGCTGGCTGTCAAACTCAACCACTCCAAACCTTTCAGGGTCTTTAACCTGGTACCCAAAAACGGTCGCGCCGCTTTTTCGCAGTGATGCTTGGCGCAGTTTAGGGGTGAACCCCTGACCGTAGAAAATGTTGTCGCCTAGCACCAGGCAAACACAGTCATTGCCGATAAACCTCTCTCCGATCAGGAAGGCTTGTGCTAGCCCATCTGGCTGAGGCTGTATCGCATAGCTTAGGTGGATGCCAAAACGGCTACCGTCGCCTAATAGCCGCTGAAAGCTTGCTTGATCATCTGGCGTGGTAATAATCAAAATGTCTTGAATGCCCGCTAACATCAATACGGAAAGCGGGTAATAGATCATAGGCTTGTCATAGATAGGAAGCAGCTGCTTGGAAACACCCATGGTAATAGGGTAAAGCCTGGAGCCACTTCCTCCCGCCAAAATAATACCCTTCATGGCTGCTCCTCGCGATACGTTGTTATGTTGTTATCGGCGCTTACCGTTGTTTCTTTAAGTGCTGACTGCCTATAGGTTTTGAGCATCCAGGTGACGGTTTTGCGCAATCCGCTGTGAAAGCTTTCTTGTGGGCGCCATCCAAGCTCATGAGTGATTTTCTTGTGATCAATCGCATAGCGTAGATCATGCCCAGGCCGGTCGGTAACGAAAGCGATCTGTTCTGTGTAAGAGCCCGAGTTGAGTGGGACTAACTCGTCCAGCAGCCTGCAGATCTCATTGACGACATCAATATTGGCATGTTCGTTACTTCCTCCAATGTTGTAGGTTTCACCTACACGGCCAGAAGTCAACACGCAGTGAAGCGCGCGTGCGTGATCCTCAACGTACAGCCAGTCTCTTCGCTGCTGGCCGTTCCCATAGACAGGTAATGGCTTTCCAGCCAACGCCTGGCTGATCATGAGGGGAATCAGCTTTTCCTGATGCTGCCAAGGGCCATAGTTATTGGAACAGTTGGTGACCACGACAGGTAGGTCGTAGGTACGGTGCCAAGCCCGTACTAGATGGTCAGAGCTTGCCTTGCTGGCCGAATATGGCGAACTTGGGGCATAAGGCGTTGTTTCAGTAAACGCTGGAGCTTCAGGCAACAAATCCCCATACACTTCGTCGGTGGAGACGTGATGAAAACGGAATGCTGTTCGTTCACTGTCCGCTAATGCCTGCCAGTAATGACGGCTAGCTTCTAAAAGCGTGTAAGTGCCCACGATATTGCTGGCGATAAAATCAGCAGGCCCGCTGATGGAGCGATCCACATGGCTCTCGGCTGCAAGGTGCATCACTGCATCTGGCTGGTATTGTGTAAACAGTGCTTTGAGTGCAGTTTGATCACAAATATCTATCTGCGCTAGATGGTGGCGCTCGTTTTTGAGTGCATTGCCTAGTGCCTTGAGGTTGGATGCATAAGTTAGCTTATCAATGTTGATTACGCGCCAGTCGGTGTGCTCCATCAAGTAGCGCACAACGGCACTACCGATGAATCCCGCGCCGCCAGTTACAAACAGTGTGGCCATGTGGTTGAGCTGCCCCGATACTTAAGCGTTGCTGCAAAGGCATAAAAGCCTTATGTTTTTTGCTAGTTTGCCACACATGACTCAGGGTAAATGCTAGAAAAGCGTGCTTGAAGGGCATTACATTAAAATAGCCACAGCTCCTTCAGTCGTACGAGGAGTAGCATGGTAGCCGTTTACCCCCATATTGTGTCCTTGCTAGAGATTGCGCTTCCTTATATGGTGATTTTTTATAGCCATTAAGTATATTGTTATGCGTATGCTGTGTGTCTACGGCTTTGAATAGTCATTGCCCACTTCAGCATGTATCGGTTTGCTAGCCGCGTTAACCCAACCTGCCGCCGTGGTTTTCGCGGGGCGCTGTTCTCGGCTAGAGAAGCACTGACTCAGTGGCTTGAGCGCCAGGATAGGCCCACGGTGGTAGCCGTGCCCGCATACTTTACCCTAGCCCGTCCGTAACACAACGTCGTCTATATAGATTTTCAGGATAGATTTTAAGTCAGTGCCGTAAGCGGCAACTTGAAAACAATTTTCACACAATATTGGGAAAGATGATGACATCACTCACCCATTTACAGCGGCTGGAAGCAGAAAGCATTCAGATCATGCGCGAAGTGGTCGCCGAGGCTGAAAATCCGGTGATGCTTTATTCTGTGGGCAAAGATTCAGCGGTCATGTTGCACCTAGCGCGTAAGGCGTTTGCGCCTTCGCCGCCGCCATTCCCGCTGTTGCACGTCGATACCCGCTGGAAATTCCAGGCGATGTACGCCTTCCGCGACAACATGGCGGAAGCGATGGGTATGGAGCTGATCGTGCATATCAACCCGGAAGGGGTGGAGAAAGACATTAACCCCTTCACCCACGGCTCTGCTATTCACACCGATGTGATGAAAACCGAAGGCTTGAAGCAGGCGTTGGACAAGTACGGCTTCGATGCAGCGTTTGGCGGCGCACGGCGGGATGAAGAGAAGTCTCGCGCGAAAGAACGTGTGTTCTCGTTTCGTACCGCCCAGCACCGCTGGGACCCGAAAAACCAGCGCCCTGAGCTGTGGAAGCTCTATAACACGCGCAAACACCCAAAAGAGTCGATTCGCGTGTTCCCGCTCTCGAACTGGACCGAGCTGGATATTTGGCAGTACATCCACCTGCAGAACATTCCCATCGTACCACTTTACTACGCCGCCGAGCGCCCCGTGGTGGAGCGTGATGGTGCGCTGATCATGGTGGATGACGAGCGTATGCCGCTGGAACCGGGGGAAGTGCCCATGATGCGTAAGGTGCGCTTCCGTACCTTGGGCTGCTACCCGCTGACCGGTGCTGTGGAGTCGGAAGCCTACACGCTGCCCGCCATCATTCAAGAGATGCTGCTGACCAAAACATCCGAGCGCCAAGGGCGTGTGATTGACCACGACAGCGCAGCCTCTATGGAAAAGAAAAAGCAAGAGGGGTACTTCTAATGTCGCACTCATCTGAATTGATCGGCACGGATATTGAACAGTACCTCAAGGCCCACGAGCACAAAGGCTTGCTGCGCTTTATTACCTGCGGCAGCGTAGATGACGGCAAGAGCACGCTGATTGGCCGTTTGCTGTTTGAATCCAAGCTGCTGTTTGAAGACCAGCTAGCCGCGATTGAAGCGGATTCCAAGAAGTACGGCACCCAAGGCGGCGAGATGGACTTTGCGCTGCTGGTCGATGGCTTGGCCGCCGAGCGTGAGCAGGGCATTACCATTGACGTGGCGTACCGCTTCTTCTCTACCGAAAAGCGCAAGTTCATCGTCGCAGATACGCCAGGGCACGAGCAGTACACCCGCAACATGGTCACCGGGGCTTCTGCCGCCGATGCGGCGATTCTGATGGTGGATGCTCGCCACGGTATTTTGACCCAAACCCGCCGCCATAGCTTTTTGATGTCGCTGATGGGTATGCGCCACATCATCGTCGCCATCAATAAAATGGATTTGGTGGATTACTCCAAAGCGCGTTACGACCAAATCGTTGACGAGTACCGCGCCTTCGCCAAGCAGTTGGGCCTGGAAAACATCACCTTCATTCCGATGTCGGCATTGAAGGGCGATAACGTGATTGAACACAGCGCGAAGATGCCCTGGTATCACGGCACCACGCTGATGGGTTACCTGGAAACCGTCGAGGTAGACGACGAACGCCTGCAGCGCTCCCCCTTTAGGATGCCTGTGCAGTGGGTGAACCGCCCGAATCTCGATTTCCGTGGCTTTACCGGCATGATCGCCAGCGGGCTCGTTCGTCCTGGTGATCACATCCGTGTGCAGCCCTCCGGTAACACCAGCACCGTCTCGCGCATCTACACGTTCGATGGCGACCTGGAGGAGGCCGTCGCAGGGCAGTCGGTTACGCTGCTGCTGGAGGACGAGATTGACATCTCCCGTGGGGATGTGATCTCCGGCGTTGACCAACCGGCACACACGGCAGACCAGTTCGAGACCACGCTGGTATGGATGCATGAAGCGCCGCTGCTGCCGGGCCGCCCCTACCTGATGAAGTTAGGCACCCAAACGGTGAACGCCACGGTGACCGATATTAAGTATCAGGTGAACGTCAATACCTTGGAGCACACGGCGGCCAAGCAGCTGGACTTAAACGGGATTGCTGTCTGCAATCTGAGTTTGAACCGCGCCGTGGCGTTTGATGCGTATAAGGACAACCAGGATACCGGCGGTTTCATTCTCATCGACCGTATGACGAACAATACGGTAGGCGCCGGAATGCTGCACTTTGCGCTGCGGCGTAGTCAAAATATCCATAGGCAGCATGTGGATATTGACAAACAGGCGCGTGCCCTAGCCAAAGGTCAAAAGCCTGCGGTGCTATGGTTCACGGGCCTCTCTGGCGCGGGTAAATCGACCATTGCCAACTTGGTCGAGAAAAAGCTGTTTGGTAACGGCCAACACACCTACCTACTGGATGGCGATAACGTTCGTCATGGCTTGAACCGTGATCTGGGGTTCACCAATGCCGACCGTGTTGAGAACGTGCGCCGCGTGGCAGAAACCGCCAAGCTGATGGTCGATGCGGGTTTGATTGTACTGTCGGCCTTTATTTCACCTTTCCGCAGCGAGCGACAGTTGGCGCGCGATCTGTTGGAAGACGGTGAGTTCATTGAAATCTTTGTGGATGCGCCGCTAGATGTAGTGGAAGCGCGCGACCCGAAAGGACTCTATAAAAAAGCCCGCCGTGGTGAGCTGAAAAACTTTACCGGTATTGATTCCGCTTATGAGGTGCCCCAAGCACCGGATATTCATTTAAAAACCGCTGAACTTAGCCCCGAAGCAGCCGCTGAAACAGTGATTGAAGCGCTGCGTGAGCGTGGTCTTATCAGCTAAGCGCAAGGATAAAGTGGATGATTGATCAAACGCTGCTGGATGCGGTGGAGCGTATTGCCCGCGAGGCGGGCGACGCCATTATGACTATCTATACCCGCGACTTTACGGTAGAGCAGAAAGCGGATAACAGCCCGTTAACCGAGGCGGATCAAGCGGCGCATCATGTCATTGTACGCGGCTTAAAGGCGCTGCCTACGCAGTTACCCATTCTTTCCGAAGAGGATGCAGAGGGCTTTGCTGGGATAGATAGTCAGGGCCGCTACTGGCTAGTAGATCCCTTAGATGGCACGAAAGAGTTTATCAAGCGCAACGGCGAGTTCACTGTGAATATCGCGCTTATTGAGAACGGCGTACCCGTGTTAGGTGTGGTGACGGCTCCTGCATTGGGCACGGCTTATGTCGCCGCCGAGGGAGTTGGCGTGTTTAAAATCGACATCGATGGTCAGCGTCATGCGATTCAGGTAGCAGGCAAGCCTGCCGCAGGGGCGGCATGGCGGGTGGTTGGTAGCCGTTCGCACCCAAGCCCTGATTTAGCCGCTTGGCTGGACAAGCTGGGCGCGCATGACATGCTCCCCATGGGCAGCTCATTGAAGCTCTGCCTGATTGCCGAAGGCAAAGCGGATGCCTACCCACGTTTAGGCCCCACTTGTCTGTGGGATACTGGAGCCGCTCACGCCGTGGTGCGCTGTGCAGGAGGGCGGGTAGAGACTCTGGAAGGTAAGCCACTGAACTACTCCAATCCCGCCGAAAAGCTCAATCCTCACTTTGTGGTGTGGGGATATTAGTGGGATGATAGCCATTCTCGCTATTGGTGTGCCAAAGGCGATAAAAAATAGAAAATTCAGCAAAGCTAGGAATGAATGTGACTCAAACCAGCACCACCATCTCAGCCCGAGAGGTCGTCAACGACCTCGTCCCCAAGCTCAATGCGGTTGAAAAGCAGATCAAGCTGACGATTAGCGCCGTTGTGGAAGCCAGCGGCGCAGCACCTGAGAAAAAAGAGCGCTACGCCAAGCTGCAGGCAGAGTTCCAGCTGGAACTCACCATGATCCGTATGAACCTGGAGCATCTGCTAAAACGCTACCGTAACGAGCTGGAAGCAGCAATGAACGACCCGCGTAAAGATATGCTGCTCACCCTGGATGCGTATGAAGCCACCGCGGTTGAAAACGCCAAGCAGCTGTATGCGCGGGTACAACGCTTGCAGCAAGGCCATTAAGTGAGTATGCAGCCCGAGGAGCATGAGCAAGTAGCGCTCGCGTTAGAAGCGCTGATTCGTGAAACCCAGGCAACGATAGCGCGGGCAGAGCAACACGGGCTGGATATCGCCATGCCGGAAGGTTATCAGGCGCTGTTGGATATTTTAGACAGCGCTATCAAGCAGCAGCGCGAGCATACAATGGGGATGCTATCGAACGTTCAATGTTCAGCCAAGTGACGCTCGGCCTGAAGGAATGTATTTAATGTTTGATTTCGGCGCGCAGCTTCTTAATCTCTTCCACAGGCAGTTCTTCAATATCTGCGATAAGCTGGTCGCTCATTTCAGTGAGTGCGGTGAGTTTGCGGGCGGCATTGCGTTTACTTTCTAGCGCACGGTGCTCCGCCTCTTGCAGGCCTTCTTGGCGACCTTCTTGACGACCCGCTTGGCGCTCTTGCTGCACCCAGTTTTTAATGTTTTCAGCCAATATGTCTTTTTCCTCCCAAGCTTGGGAACTGAACCAGGTTTGTTAACAGCCCGTTAGTGTTGTGTCTCTGCTTGCAACTTGGAAATGTCTTCTATTGCTAACCCTGTTACCTCGGCAATCTGCTCGTTACTAAGCACCCCAAGCTTCAGTAGGTTGCGCGCAGTTTTTTCGATGCCTAGCTTTGTGCCTTTTTCAATTCCCGCTTGCCGTTCTTGCTGCGCCCAGTTTTCAAGATTTTCTGCCAACATGTCTTTGTCCTCCATCAAGCTTGTGAGCTGGTCTAGGTTTGCCTTGGCTCCTAGCCGCTGAAGATATCGTTTGAGCCAGCGGGTGATAATGTTATCGATCCGCTCTTTATCAGGGGAGGCTTGTATAATGGCAACAATGCGATCAACGGCTTGCTGCAGCCCTTTCCTGTCAGCAGACGCCTTTTCAATACTGAACACGCCGCTCAGCGGTGTTGGGCGTAATCCCAGCTCTTCATCGCTGGCTAAACCTAACTTAAAGCGTCTCCACGTCAAACGCGACTATCTGCCGTTGAACGCTTGAAAACTCGACGCCCACCAAGTGGATCGGCTTGCCGCTGGCGCGGTGTTTGTCGGCGTAGCCTTTAGCTTTAATCTGCTCTAGCGCTTTACCTTCGGGTAGCTGCTCGACCACTTTGAATTCAAACAGGTAGATATGGCCGTTAAAGTCGACGCTCATATCGACTTTGCCATGGTGGCTGGCGTCTTCCACCGTCACATCGACACCCAGCGCTGCAAAGTGGCTGTAAAAAACGCTTGCGTAGTGGCCTTCATATTGGGCGATAGGGTTGTTTCGGTACCAGTCGTGGGGCAAACCGGCATAAAGTGCTTTGAGGTGGATGCCTAGGCCCGCGAGATCATGAGCCTGTAGCAGGCGGAACAGCGTTAATCGTTCCCGGGGTGGTTCTTGAAGGCCTAGTAGTGGCAAAAGCGCTTGGTTAAGGCTGGTTTCTACTTCGCGGTTTGGGTAACCCAGTGTGTAAAGGCGGTAGCCTGTCATGGGTTCTTCGGTGGCGTGTACCGTTAGGTAACCCGTTTGGAATAGCAGCGCTTCCGTGGCGATATGGTCAACATCGAAGCGCCCCAGTAGCTCTGCTTCCGTCTGTAGTTGGCTGAGTGCGGGCGTAAACACGCCGCGTTGCGTCAGTACATCGACCAGAAACGTAGGAGTCGCGCTCTCAAACCAGTAGGGGCTAAAAATACGTTTTTGTAGTAATAGCAGTACGTCAAAGGGGTTGTATACGCTGGGCACATCCTGCCCACCCCAGCGGTAGCCGTTGTACCAGCGGCGGATCTCGTCGCGGTCAAGGCCGGAAAGCTCGGGGGCAAATACGGTATCAATATCGTGGTCGGTATAGCCGCAAATATCCGCATATGGTGTATCTAGCGTAATGTCGTTGAGGTTATTTAACCCTGAAAACAGGCTGACCTTGCTGAACTTGGAGACGCCGGTGAGCAGCACGAAGTGCAAATGGGGGTCGGCATCTTTCAGCACGCTGTAGAGATTTTTAAGCCCCTCGCGCAGTTCACGCGCCCTATCGCCGTCTAGGATATTGTCCAGAATGGGTTTGTCATACTCATCGATTAGCACTACCACACGTTGGCCATAGTGCGAGTGGGCTTGGCGAATAAGCTGCTCAAACTCACCGGCGATATCGGTA